>NZ_JAAHBQ010000007.1 GCF_020144665.1 Oscillatoria salina IIICB1
GCTAAAGGACGGGGCTTGAAACCCAAGATTTTCGGTCAGCTTTACCATGAATTACGAGTACCGGACAATTAACTTGCTTGATTTTGTCAAGATTGGCAAACTTTTCAAAAGGAAAAATGGGGAAAGGTACGAGGACGCGAAACGCTTTCGTAAACGTACTTTCTAAGATTAAACCAGCCACAGGTTGATTCGCAGCTAAATCTACTGCCGAACCACCTCCAACCGAACGTCCATAGAGAATAATTTGGTTTGGGGGTATTTTTAGCTCTTGGGTGAGATAATTGTAAGCTGTTTCCACGTCTCGATAAGCATTGCGTTCCGTAGGAGTTCCCTCACTCATACCGTAACCGCGATAATCGTAAGCAAAAACGCTAAAGCCTATTTTCCTCAAATTTTGTAATACAGGTTGAATATCGCCTAAATCTTCTGCATTTCCGTGAATGTAAAGCAGGGTATAGGTGGCATGAGGGTTAGGCAAATATACAGCCGCAAGCTGAATTTGGTCTGGAGTTATCAGCTTGAGAAGATCGGGGTGGTAAGAGTAGCTACTCGGTTGAGGTAGAAAAATGTGAGCATCAGCGCGGAAAAAGACGTATAGACACAAGGAAACGTAAACCAAAAGCAAGGATCGCGCCAGTCTTTTCCAAGTAAAATCTGCAATTAGCAAGCGCCTGAGTCGTTTTTTGAGCATAATTCATGCTAAAAGTGCAAAATGAAAAGTTACTGGGTGCTATTGAGATTACCCTTCTCAAAATTAACTGTTTTGATACCAACTCACAAAATGTACAGAAGTTGTAAACTAAGCGAGGCAGGAAAACTATCTTCCTCTATAGGCTTTTGTCTTAGAGATCGAATTAACCCTGACAATTATATTTCAGAGTGAGGATGTGAAATGGCACTGGAATATCCTGAAGACTTAAAATATCTTGATTCCCACGAATACGTGCGCTTAGAAGGCGAAATTGCCACCATTGGGATCAGCGCCTTTGCGCTCGACCAACTTGGCGATATTGTTTTTCTCGAACTTCCCGAAGTTGGCGATGCGATCGAAGTTGGCGAAAGTTTCGGCACTATTGAGTCAGTGAAAGCAGTTGAGGATCTTTATCCTCCTGTTTCTGGTACGGTAATTGAACGCAATGAACTAGCGATCGAATCTCCAGAAGCGATCGCTGACGATCCCTATGGTGAAGGCTGGTTGTTGAAAGTCCGCGTCGATAACCCTGATGACGATCTGCCCGATACTCTCTCTGCTGATGAGTATCGCGCTCAAGTTGAAGGAGAAGACGAAGAATAAATCGCTCAATCCCAAATTAATTGTTAAGACTCAGTACCTCTGACTAGCAGCAATTTCGGAGGGTTTGTTACAAAATAATAAGTGGTAGCGTCGAATCGATCTACTCGTGGCGCACCACAGCACTCCCAAGAAACTATTTTCTATGCTCAACTTCGACCTCGCTGCTAATCAAAATGCTACTAACCAAGGCAATTGTGAATTCCCGGAAGCAATTTTACCTCGCGATTCTTTCGTGAGTCGGCATTTAGGTCCCGATCGAAATGAAGTCCACGAAATGTTACAAGTCTTGGGTTTTTCTACGCTCGATGAGTTAATCGAGTCAACGATTCCTGCTAGTATTCGCTTCCAGGGTTCTTTAAATTTACCAGAGGCAACAAGTGAGTATGCGGCTTTAACACAGTTAAAAGAAATTGCTGCTCAAAATTTGGTCTACAAGTCATTTATTGGTATGGGGTATTACGATTGCCTTACCCCGCCAGTTATTCAGCGCAATATTCTCGAAAATCCGGGTTGGTATACAGCTTATACTCCTTATCAAGCTGAAGTTGCTCAAGGTAGGTTAGAGGCTTTGTTGAATTTCCAAACGATGATTATTGACTTAACGGGTTTGGAAATTGCTAATGCTTCGTTATTGGATGAAGCTACCGCAGCAGCCGAAGCGATGAGTATGAGTTATGCGGTGGCTAAATCGAAAGCTAATGCTTTTTTTGTGGCTGATGATTGTCATCCCCAAATTATTGAAGTGGTCAAAACTCGCGCTCAATCTTTGGGAATTGAAGTTATTATGGGATCGCATCAAAGTTTTGATTTTCAACCACCGATTTTTGGTGCATTGCTACAATATCCGGCGACTGATGGCGCAATTTATGATTATCGCGAGTTTGTGAAAAAGGCGCATCAAGTTGAGGCTGTCGTTACTGTCGCGGCGGATTTACTAAGTTTAGCTTTACTTGTACCCCCTGGCGAATTTGGCGCTGATATTGCTGTAGGAAGCACGCAACGCTTTGGAGTTCCGCTCGGATATGGGGGACCTCATGCAGCTTATTTCGCGACTAGAGAGGCTTATAAAAGGCAAATTCCGGGACGAATTGTGGGGATATCGAAGGATAAGACGGGGAAACCTGCATTGCGGTTAGCATTGCAAACCAGGGAACAACATATTCGCCGCGATCGCGCTACGAGCAATATTTGTACTGCTCAGGTTTTACTGGCAGTAATTGCCTCAATGTATGCAGTTTATCACGGTGCTGAAGGTATTCAAAAAATTGCCCGAAAAGTTCATAATTTGACGGTAATTCTAGCTGCTGGTTTGCAACGTTTGGGCTACAAAACTAATGATACACCTATCTTTGATACTCTTCGCGTCGAAACTAACCAAGCTCAAGCTATTTTAGCAGCCACCGAGCAGGAAAAAATTAATTTGCGCTTGTTTGATAACACGGCTCTTGGTATTTCTTTAGATGAAACTACCGCAGTTGAAGATATTCTCAAATTGTGGCAGATTTTCGCCGGAAAAGAAGAGTTACCTTTTACGGTTGCGGAAATAGCAGCATCTACTCAATTTAATTTTGAATCTCCTTTTGCTCGTAGTAGTAAATATCTCAAAGATGCTGTCTTCAACCGCTATCATTCGGAAACTGAATTACTGCGCTATTTACATCAGTTACAAGCCAAGGATTTATCCTTAACAACCTCAATGATTCCCCTTGGTTCTTGTACCATGAAACTGAATGCTACCGCCGAAATGGTACCGATAACTTGGGCGGAATTTAGCAAAATTCATCCGTTTGTCCCTTTAAATCAAACCCAAGGTTATCAAAAATTATTTCAACAATTAGAAACTTGGCTAGCAGAAATCACAGGTTTTGACGCAATTTCTCTGCAACCGAATGCGGGTTCTCAAGGAGAATATACAGGCTTAAAAGTAATTTGTAAATATCATCAAAGCCGTGGCGAAAAACAACGCAATATTTGTTTAATTCCCGAATCAGCCCACGGCACAAATCCCGCTTCCGCCGTTATGTGTGGCTTAAAAGTAGTCGCGGTTAAATGTAATCAGCGCGGCGATATTGACTTAGCTGATTTAAAAGCGAAAACAGCAAAACATAGCGAAAAATTAGCTGCTTTGATGGTGACATATCCGTCAACTCATGGTGTATTTGAAGAACAAATTCAATTAATTTGTGAAATCATCCATAACCACGGCGGACAAGTGTATTTAGATGGCGCAAATATGAACGCTCAAGTAGGATTATGTCGCCCAGGAGACTATGGTGCAGATGTTTGTCATTTGAATTTACACAAAACATTTTGTATTCCTCATGGTGGTGGTGGTCCGGGTATGGGACCTGTGGGTGTAAAGGCGCATTTAAAACCATTTTTACCAGGTAATTCGGTCGTTAATCTAGGTGGAAAAGATAGTATTGGCGCTGTTGCTGCTGCACCTTGGGGTAGTGCGAGTATTCTACCGATTTCGTGGATGTATATTGTTTTAATGGGCGCGAAAGGTTTAACTGAAGCAACGAAAATAGCCATTCTTAATGCTAATTATCTCGCGCATCGCCTTGATAGTTACTATCCGGTTTTATTCAAAGGAAAATCGGGGTTAGTTGCTCACGAATGTATTATTGATTTGCGTCCCTTGAAGAAACAAGCAAATATTGAAGTTGATGACATTGCGAAGCGATTAATGGATTATGGTTTCCACGCGCCGACAGTTTCTTGGCCCGTAGCGGGTACAATGATGATTGAACCTACCGAAAGCGAATCTTTAGCAGAATTAGAGCGTTTTTGTCAAGCAATGATGGCAATTCGTAAAGAAATAGACGATCTTGCTACCGGAAAAGCAGATTTGGAAAATAATCTCTTGAAAAATGCACCCCACACCGCAGAAACATTGATTTGTAGCGAATGGAATTATCCCTATTCTCGCGAAGAAGCTGCTTATCCCGCACCCTGGACTAAAGAATATAAATTCTGGTGTCCTGTGGGAAGAATTGATAATGCTTTTGGGGATAGAAATTTAGTTTGTTCTTGTCAGGGAATGGAGGCTTATCAAGAGTAATATTTCCACCCGTAAATTGGTTGCGAAGCCTACACCATACCTGTACTCAGGTTGGTGTAGGAGATGTCACCGAAAACAAGTTTATAGCGTAGAGCTTCTCGCGCGATATCTGTCTAACTTACCCTAGGAACTACTGTCGTATTTGAATTTGCCGACCATTGAGAGGTTGGATTGGACGAGCATTATATTGATATAATTTCATAAACTGTTCGATTTGTTCTGGTGAGGCAGTAATTGGTTCGACCAGAACATTCCAACTGACCCCTTCGCTACAAGGAGGTGTGGTTAATGAGCCTTGATAGTGGTAGTAGTTCCTCTGGTTAGGGAGTAAATTACTTGCATTAATCGTGATATTGCGAGGTTGGATTTTCTCGCCAGCTTGCGGAAAATTCTGCCAAATTTGAGCCAGAGTTTCGTTAGCTTCTCCTTCTGTAATCATGACTCCAAGGACAGCTAATTGATTATTTTGGTCGCGATGTACCAGATGTAATTCCATTGCCGCCGCTTTATCATTTAGATAGTGTTCGCTGGGGGTATGGAAGTGAAATTGTACCAGTTCATAGGGGCGACCATTAATCGTAATTAAGCTACCTGGAGCATAGTTCACTCGAATTGTGTGACCATTATTAAACACTTCTAGGGGAACAGTTTGATAGTCAGTTTCTAGAGACTCACCTCGAACGGGTATCGCTTCTGTGATGTTAATAGGAGATTGATCTCGACCTACTTCGCATAGTTGAAAATCAGAATTTAACTCGCCCCAGTGGGTAGGATTATTTTGTCCCCCGTATGTCCATTCCACTTCTTGAGCAAAACTTTTGCCCGATGGAACTAAAGGAACTAAGAATGTGAATCCCAGAGCAAGAATATTTAAGCAAGAAGTTGTACAACTGTCAAATCGCATTGTTTTTGATCTTTGATTGATAAGGCGATCGCGTCTCTTCTAATCTCATGTCAGCTTGTTTTGTTTAATTTTTGCTTTCGATGGAAACAGTAACTGCGATCGCCATTATCATATCGTCATTTTGGTCATTGAGTTCGGGAATTGCTTGACTTGAACGACACTTTCCCAACTCCGGGTAAGGCGTTGTGAGCGATCGCGTTTCTCGCTGCTCTTTTTAGCTTCCTGTCCGTGTCGAGCTACTCCCACGCCCATTTCAATTATTAATCGTTGGCGTGCCATTTTTTTCTCTTTGACTCGCTCTTCGATAATCTTAACTATTGGTGATGCAACTCACACTGGTTCAGCTTTTTATCTCACGTTGACTTAAGTTTTAGATCGCTCGCATAAGCTGTAATTGTCACTGGTTTTTACTAAATTGCATCACTATTTTTTCCCTAATTTTCTGGGACAATGAAAAATGTCGAACGCTCTACTAATAATATGCTTCTCTCTTGCGAACAGAAAGTTTCTCCTTCACAATCGACTAAACTCTCTCAGTTTGCTCCGCCAATGTTTACCAAAAAGAATAATTACGGTAGCAAAAAAATGTCTAATAGTAGCGAGAAATCTAATTCTGAGCAAGTTCTCGCTCAACATCGAGGCTGGATTATTAGTAAAATTTCTGTAAATAACAGATTATGGTTGCGTTGGCAACATCCCCAAGAGAGTTTTGCTCGGTATGGCTGTCTGTGTTCTGAGGAAGGGTTAGAGGAAAAATTAGCATACACGATCTCGCAAATCGATCTAATTATTGAGTTGGAATCCACCGAACAGATTCCAGATAAGAAGTAAATTGAATTTTGGCGAACTTATTTAACTCAAAATATCAATTAAATTTTCCGATCTAAAATCCCCATCCTCTAACTTTTTATTCGTGAATTGTTCCGTCAGGTAAAGTTGCGCCAGTTAAATTCACTCCTGTTAATTTTACCATAATTCGGTTTCCCGAACCTACTTTTGCTCCTTTTAAATTAGCTCCGCTTAAATCTGCGCCGCTAAAATCTGCACCGATTAAGTTAGCTTCTTGTAAGTTAGCATTTCTTAAGTTTGCCTGAAAAAAGTTAGCTCGAAAACAATTCGCTTTTGTTAAATTTGCTCCTTCTAAATTGACTTTATGGAGAAAACCATCGCTGAGATTAGCTTCACTCAAGTTAGCGTTACTTAAATTTCTGCGGGAAAAGTCTTTTTCGTGTAAATCTCGACCACTAAGATCGGCACCACTCAAGTCTGGAGAGGAATTTTGTTGTGGTTTAGGTTGAGTTTGAGTTTGAGTCGTTGTTTGATATTGGTATTGATAGCGAGGTGGTCGTTTCGGTTGGGGAGATTTAGTTTTCGCGATCGGTCTTTCGGTACGTGCTTTGAGCGTACGCAACTGTTCGCGAGCAAAATTGATCTGTTTGAGTTTTTCGGCTGCTTTTTGCTGCAAGCGAGGATTATCTGCGGGAATGCGATCCGGATGCCAAATAAATGCTAAATCTTTATAAGCCAAATTAACTTCCTCTAGCGACGCTCCCGGCTTTAACTCTAAAATTTCGTAGCAACGAGCTATGTTATTCATCGTCCTCATACAGCATCTCCTCTGCCTATGTCTGCTAATTTAGCGCGATCGCCCTTCGCTCAGTTTGATTCTTGCTAAAAGCTTTTATCTTTGACAAAACTGGATAAATATGCTAAAGACAAAAACAACTAACCAAGGGAAAAATTCTTGGCAATTTGGGCGATCGAATCTATTGCAAATAGTTATCCGTAAGTAATTGGTGGTATCTCCAGCTTGTATTGTAGTGGAGAATATTTCTAGCAATTTTAGCAATCAAGGGATTAACGGCGATCGCCACCGAAGAAAATTTTATGAGCCAATACCAAAAACCTCCCCAATGGCAGATAGGATTAATTTTAACCCTCGGCGTTGCCGCTATCTCCAGCACCGCCATTTTTATCAGATTAGCGACATCGGCTGTCGAAATTAGCTCAATGGGTTTCAGTTTATTTCTTGCTGCTTCTCGTGTAGGGATCGCCGCTTTAATTTTACTTCCTGCATGGCGCAAGTTAATCACAATTCAAGTTCAACCAAGCGCCTATTATTATGCTGCCGCCGCCGGAATTTGTCTAGCCCTCCATATTGCGGTGTGGATTACCTCATTATCTTTCACCTCGATCGCTGCTTCAACCACCTTAGTAACCACAAATCCAATTTGGGTAGCCCTTCTTTCCTGGTGGTGGCTGGGAGAAAAACCAACTCGCTTAAGCGCGATCGGCATTATTATCGCACTTTGTGGTGGAATTGCGATCGCTTGGGGAGACTCCGAAAATATTAGCACCGCCGCAACTAACCCAATTTTAGGCGACATTTTAGCACTAATCGGCTCTTGGCTAGTAAGTCTTTACTTACTTCTCGGTCGTCAAGCCCAGCAAAGAGGATTTGCGATCGGTAACTACATCGCTGTTGCTTATACTACCGCAGCCTTGGTACTCTTACCACTGCCAAAAATATTTGGTTCCGGCTATCTAGGCTACCCGAAAATAGTTTATCTTTACGTCTTAGGAATAGCGATCTTCTCTCAACTCATCGGACACACGAGTTTCAACTGGGCAATACGCATAATTTCTCCCACACTGGTAACATTAGCCATCTTATTTGAACCCATTGGCGCTAGTTTACTCGGCTGGCTAATTTTCAACGAAATCCCGGGAAATATAGTAATTTTCGGCGCAATTATCTTACTTATTGGTGTGGCAATTGCTGTCATTGGCAACCGAAAATCAACTTGATTTTGTTAATTTTTAAACCAATTTATTGAAGAGGAAATTTTCGACTTTATCAAAACAAAAATTAAGCAAAAATTACCCTTAATAACTAACCCCAAAATTTAGTAGGGGCATCCCGCCGTGGTTACCCCTACTAAATTCTTTAGTCAGGCTACTAACTCTTCAGAATCCTTCACCAACAACTTAGAAACCCAAACCGTAATCACATGAGACAACAAACCCAAAGGACCCGCAAACAAACATAAAAGCAAAGAATGCGTCGTCCAAATCCCACTTTTTTGTCCTTCCCAATATATCCAGCGCCCGACAAACAAATCCATCACTAAAAAATGCGCCCATCCAGTCGCTGCCGCCCTTTCCTCACCAAAAAAACGAGCAATATCACTTAATTTGGGATTAGCAAGAGCTTGCGCCGATTCTGCCGTAATTGTCCCCGAAATTAAATACAAATACAAACCCGCCAAAACCACAAAAGGCAGATAAGATTCCATCACCTTTTTGGTCACACCCCACTTTGGTAGTAAAATAATCAATGCCCAGAAAGGTAAAACAAACAAATTCGCCAAATTGAACAATAGAGAAATTGTCATTGTTGTCAAGAAAGTTTAAACTCAACAACGATATCCTACACCTGAAAAGTAAAATAAGATGACAGATTCAACAGCCAAACCAGAATTAATTCGCGCCCATGTTTTTATTTCCGGAACAGTTCAAGGAGTTGGCTATCGCTTCTCTACAGTCCGCAAAGCCCAACAGTTACAAGTAAATGGCTGGGTACGCAACCTTAGCGACGGGCGAGTAGAAGCAGTTTTTGAAGGAGAGAAAGGCGCAGTTGAAAGTATTTTGGCATGGTGCGAGACGGGTCCAACCAGTGCAGTAGTTGAAGATGTGGCAGTGGAAAACGAGGAAGTAGAGGGAATCAAAAGATTTGAGACTCGTTATTGAATTAGGGGAACAGATTTCAGCGAGTCTGCTTCAATAAACTTGTTAAACTTGTTAAGCCAATTGTGAGCAGCAAGTAAAATATTTTCTGAGTAAGACTAAATTTTGAGAACTTATCCTGAATTGACAGGAACATCAAAGAAAATTTTAATTGTCAGCAGAGGAAATAAACTAATTACAGAGACAATGAAACTCAAACTACCCCTAAAACTAGCAGCACTAGCCACAGCCGCATTTTCCGCGATCGCGCCTCTCAATTCTACTCAAGCACAAACTTTCGGTCAAACTGAAGTTACCCAAAATAACTTTGTCGCCGTTGCTTCACCAGCCGGAACTTCTCATAAACTATTAATCATCGAACAAATTCCGGGACAGCGCCAGTGCTGGAGCGAAAGTGGCTCTAACCCGACGATTATCAATCCATTATTAACTACTTTTGACTTTTCCGGTCATTGTCGCCGGAACACCGACAGTAACGGCTATTCCATCCGCGCTAATGGTGAAGACTTAGGTTTAGATTATCAACTAATGGTAGTTCGTCGCGAGGGAGAATTACAGTTAGTTGGCGCTCATCGTCGCGACTTCAGTAAACCTTATATCGTTATTGGTAGAACTGGCGGACTAACTAACGATTTTGCCAAAATCTTCCTCGAACCAGGTTGGCGCTTTACTAAACGTACTTACAATGGCAGCACTTTGGGTCACGTTTATCTTACCAATGATGGACTTACTGGCGGCAATCCGGGCGGTGGTAATAACGGCGGTAATTCTGACTTAGCCTTCCGCGATATTGCCAACGATATCTACAAAGACGAAATCTCTGAAGCTGTGGAAATTGGCTTTATTGCTGGCTTTAAAGAAGATAACACCTTCCGTCCTTTAAATGCTCTTACCAGAGAACAAGTGGTTTCAATGGCTCTCGAAGCAGTGAAAACCATCCCTAATGTTAATGTTAATGTTCCCACATCCACGTCTTCGCGTCCTTATCCAGACGTAGAAACTTCTCGCTGGAGTGCCGCTAAAATTCAATGGGCAAAGCAAAATAATATTGTCAGTGGTTATCCTGATGGTAATTTCCGCCCCGCGCAAGCAGTAACTCGCGCTGAGTTAATGGCTATCCAAAAACGAACCGCCGAGTATGCAAAAACTCAACGAGGTTTATCCAGCAAACTTAACGCTAAACAAACGGCGAAAAACTTCTCTGATACTGCCAATCATTGGGGTTCGGTGTTAGTGACGGAAATGTCCGCTTATTGTGGCGTGGCTTCGCCTTTAAATGAAACTGGCAACGCATTTTATCCCGATCGCTCTTCTCAACGCAACTATGCTGCTGCCGCAACCCTGCGAATGCTCAATTGCGTTAAATCTGATAATTAATTAGCGTAGCGTGGGCGTAGTGCGAGATCCTAGCCAGAGAAAATAGGTTTCACGATAACTTAGGGTGGGTTAATACTCACCCTAATTTTTTAATGAGGATACCGACTCGACTAAAATGGGTAGCAGTGAAAAGGAGATGATATTTTGAAAGGTCAGTCCGCACAAAATATACAATCGATCGTTGGTGGTGCGATCGCGGCATTACTCATTCTCATCGCTTTTAATTCTTTTGTGATTATCAACCCAGGTGAAGCTGGAGTTCTCAGCATTTTGGGTAAAGCTAGAGATGGGGCTTTACTGGAAGGTTTGCATTTCAAACCGCCTCTAGTTTCTGCCGTTGATGTTTATGACGTAACTGTACAAAAGTTTGAAGTCCCAGCCCAAAGTTCGACAAAGGATCTTCAGGATCTCACCGCTAGCTTTGCAATTAACTTCCGCCTCGATCCTTTACAAGTGGTAACAGTTCGCCGCGAACAAGGTACTCTGCAAAATGTGGTCTCGAAAATAATTGCCCCCCAAACCCAGGAATCGTTTAAAATTGCGGCGGCAAGAAGAACTGTCGAAGAAGCAATTACCAAACGAGAAGAACTAAAAGCCGATTTTGATACTGCATTGGTAGAACGCTTAGATAAATACGGCATTATTGTCCTGGATACCAGTGTTGTTGATTTAGCCTTTTCTCCAGAATTTGCTCGCGCAGTGGAAGAAAAACAAATCGCTGAACAACGGGCGCAAAGGGCGGTGTATGTAGCCAGAGAAGCCGAACAACAAGCCCAAGCAGACGTTAACCGCGCTAAAGGTAGGGCGGAAGCACAAAGATTGCTGGCTGAAACCCTGAAAGCCCAAGGGGGTAGGCTAGTGTTACAAAAAGAAGCGATCGAAGCTTGGCGACAAGGTGGTTCCCAAATGCCAAAAGTTTTGGTAATCGGTGGTGAATCTGATGCTACGGTTCCTTTCTTATTTAATTTGGGTAATGTTGTCGAAACAACCACAAACTAAATTACCAAAAAAAATGGGTTTAAAGCCTCGCTGTTCTACGGCGACTTTGATTGAAAAGAAACTAGAAAGTTAGTACAATAGTTGATCGCGAGTAAAACTAAAATCTACGTGATTCTTCGCTCTAGTAGGTCGAAAACCCGGTAAGTAAGAAACAACGGTTAGATTGGCTCTAACGGCAGTATGACTAAACCACTGCAAGCTTTCTTCAGAGCGAGGAGCGTACTAAACTAGCTGAGTGATGGATGTTTGAAAGCATAAAACTCAAAAAAGTAAGCGCAATATATGCGGCTATATGTCAACATATTGAGCGTCTAGAGGCAACTTGACTGTGCCTGCAAGAGGAAAGAGAACTACTTGTGAATCCCCTCCCTTTAGCAACGCGGAGGGAGGGGAGTAGTCAAACTAATTTGAAGAGCGCTGCACTACATGAAATGGTGTAGAGACGTTGCATGCAACGTCTCTACATAAAATTTGTAGCATTTTATTCTTCATTTGAAATTACCCTAAGAGCGCATTTCGAGATTGTTTTCGCTTCCACAATGAATTAAAAAATGTTTGCCAGTTTTCTCCCCTCCGAAGTCAAAAATCTTACCGAACCAACATCGATCGCCTTAGCTAAACAAATTCAGTGTCTCGATCTTGCTACTCCCCTCACTGACAAACCGATTCCGACAACCTATGTTCATCAAGGCAGTGGGGGAACGCCTATTTTGTTATTACATGGTTTCGATAGTTCTGTTCTTGAATTTCGTCGTCTTTTTCCTTTACTAGCTGCGAAAAATGACACTTGGACTGTGGATTTTTTAGGCTTTGGCTTTACGGAACGCATTTCTGGGCTAACATTCGATCCTGTAGCCATAAAAACTCATCTTTACTACTTCTGGAAAACTTTAATTCAACAACCAGTTATTTTGGTTGGGGCTTCGATGGGAGGTGCAGCCGCAATTGATTTTACTCTTGCTTATCCGGAAGTAGTAAAAAAGTTGGTCTTCCTTGACAGTGCAGGTATTGGTAAAGGTCCGGCGATCGGGAAATTCCTGTTTCCTCCTTTTGACTACCTCGCTGCGGAATTTTTACGTCGTCCCGGAGTTCGCAAAAATATCAATCTGGCTGCTTACTTAGAGAAAAGTATGGTGACATCTGATGCTGAACTTTGTGCTGCTTTGCACTTAAAATCACCTAATTGGCATCAAGCTTTAATTGCTTTTACGAAAAGTGGGGGTTATGGTTCTTTTGTCAAGCAAATTCCTAATATTCAACAAGAAACTTTAATTCTTTGGGGTGAGAATGACAAAATTTTAGGGACGAAAGATGCTTATAAGTTCGAGCAATTACTGGCGAATAGTAAACTTATTTGGATTAAAAATTGCGGTCATGTTCCCCATCTCGAACAAGCAGAAGTTACTGCTCAGCATATTTTTGAGTTTTGTGGTATTCTCTAGATTGTTTATTTGAAAGATACTTCGATCGGCGGGAGGTAACAACTTATGTAAGCAAGCAAAGCTCGAATGAAAATGACTATACCGACCATTTCTAAAGACTCTTCTAGGGTGAATAACACCATATAAGGTATAGTTCCTTTACCGTAATTATATACATACCAACCACCGATCGCTTCTAGTCCTAGAGTACCAAGAAGATAAATAGCGCCAGCCCAGAGAAAAGCAAATTTTGTTTTTTTAGGTAAAGCTTTAATAAATGGGGAATAGATGACAAGTAATAATACTACGAAAATAGCGGCAGGAACAATCCAAGTGAAATAAAGAAACCCACTAGCATTCAGCCCGGAGCGCAAAGTGTCCATACTTAATTCGTGAATACTTGCAGCTTCGTCAATCGAGAGTAAGAAAAAAATTAGTGATAAACCCATCCAATGACGAGTGTAGCGATCGCGATCTCTCTTTTTGACAAATGCGACGATCCCTAACAACACAGAACAAATTAGTAAGGTTAAAGAAGAATACCACGTGGGCAGGTTATTTTCTGCATCCAGGTCAAATAACTTGATTAAACTCTCTCGTTCGGAATTAAGGTAATATGTGGCGAACTGTCCCAGTAAATTGCCAATAGCCAATCCTATAATCGCAAAAACTAAGAATTTAGTCAATTTGCGCCCAGGAATCCGAAATTTATAGCTTTTTTGAGAAGAAGAAACCTGGGTGCTTGAAGAATCTTTGGACATTATTTTGGTTATGCTCCGTTAAACGAAAGGTTAAACTTGGGTTAATGAAAAGCATAACATAGCGATTTTTTCGTTGATTATGGGAAAATAAAATCCCTGGGTACGGTTTTCGGTACTGCAAATCTTCCGGTTGCAACGATAGAATTTATTTGTGAAGAAATGTAACAACCTAGGAGTCAGACCTTAATGGCTAGTAAAGTAGAAAAGTCAGACCAAGAGTGGAAAGAGCAACTCAGCCCCGAACAGTACCAAGTCACGAGAAAGAAAGGAACCGAAAGAGCCTTCACTGGCAAATACCACGATAATAAGCAAGAAGGTATTTACAAGTGCGTTTGCTGCGGTCAACCGCTTTTTACTTCGGAAACCAAGTTTAATTCGGGTACTGGTTGGCCGAGTTTTTGGGAACCTGTAGACGAAGAGAATGTCAGTTATGAGAGCGATCGCAGTTTATTTATGACGAGAACAGAAGTATTATGTTCTCGTTGCGACGCACACCTAGGTCACGTTTTCGACGACGGACCAAAACCCACAGGTAAGCGTTATTGTATCAATTCGGCTTCCCTAGATTTCGAGCAGAAATAACTCGCATTTAATCCCACAGTTTGTAGTGAGCGCTTAAGCGCTCATTAACACTAATTTAAACTTGTTTTTCAATCATTTTTCTAACTAAACTAGAAAAGAAAATGCTTAATCTTAGAGACGTTGCACGCAACGTCTCTACAAGGTGAAGATCTGTAGCAAAGATTTGTAGATTTTATCTTAATACAATTCATACTTGAGGAAAGTGCAAGGTAACGAACCATTATAAACGGGAATGCGTCGCGAAGCTTTCAAACCAACTCGTTTAGCTAATTCTTTATTTCCCGTCAAAATATAAGCCGTCCAACCTTTGAAACGCTGCTTAAATACATCCCCAAGTAACTTATAAAATTCTCCCAATTCTGCTACATCTCCGATTCGTTTTCCATAGGGGGGATTACAAATAATTATCCCAGAATCGGCGATTGGTTCAACTTCAGTTAACTGTTTTTGCGAGAAACTAATTTGCGCTTCTAGTCCGCATTTTTCGGCATTAATTTGCGCTTGCTGAATAACCTTTTTGTCAGCATCGCTACCCCAAATTGGTGCTGGTAATTCGGCTAATTGACTGTTTTGTGCTTGTTGTAAAATTTCTTGCCATAAATCGGCGTCAAAATCGCGCCAAGTTTGAAAACCAAATCGTTTTCTATACAAACCTGGTGCAATATTTAAACTCTTTAAACAAGCTTCTAAAGGTAAAGTTCCCGAACCACATAAAGGGTCAAAAAAAGGTAAATTGGGTGAATATTCGGCGATGGTTAATAATGCAGCAGCGAGGGTTTCTTTGAGTGGGGCTAATCCCATTGCGGGACGATAGCCGCGTCGATGTAAACTATCTCCAGAGCTATCTAAACTTAAAGTGGCTCGATTTTGGTAAATGTGAAGATTGATTAACAAATCGGGATTTTGGACATCGACACTGGAACGTTTTCCGGTTTGCTGACGTTGTTGGTCGGCGATCGCGTTTTTGACTTCCAGCGCACTAAAATGAGTATGATTGAGTTGCCGATTGCCTCCAGTGCAATTTACCGCTAAAGTATTTAATGGCTGAAGATATTCTGACCAAGAAATTTTTTGCACTTCGCGGTACAATTGCTCTCGATTATGACACGGAAATTCTTTAATTGGCATCAAAACTCGAAAAATAGTTCTCCCCCAAAGATTCACTTTGTAAAGCAAAGCTTTGTCACCAGAAAAATGTACGCCAGTAAAATCTGGACGCACTTCTTTGCCGCCCAATTTTTCGATTTCCTGTGCGGCAATTGATTCTAAACCGCGAGCAACGGTAGCAAAATAACGATTCATTTTTACTCTAACATTTTAACAGTAAACTTCACTAAAATCAATGGTTAATTCACGCAAACTTCCCCAAAAAATTATGCTCCTTGGTTCGGGAGAATTAGGTAAAGAATTTGTTATCGCCGCCCAACGTTTGGGTAACTTTGTTGTTGCTGTCGATCGCTATCCGAACGCACCAGCGATGCAAGTTGCTGATTGTGCAGAAGTTATTTCGATGCTTGACGGTGACCAACTAGAAACAATAGTTGAGCAATATCAACCTAATTTTATTGTGCCAGAAATCGAAGCAATTCGCACGGAAAAATTACTGGAATTGGAGCAACGAGGCTATACCGTTATTCCTACCGCAGCCGCAACAAATTATACAATGAATCGCGATCGCATTCGCGAATTAGCTTCTCAAGAGTTAGGGATTAGAACTGCAAAATATGCTTATGCTTCCAGTTTAGATCAATTGCAACAAGTTGCTGAAGAAATTGGCTTTCCTAACGTAGTTAAACCGGTGATGTCCTCGTCAGGAAAAGGTCAATCTGTGGTAAAATCTCAAACAGAGGTAGAAAAGTCTTGGAATTACGCGATCGCGGGAGCAAGAGGGGAAAGTAAAAAGATAATTATTGAAGAATTTATTGACTTTGAAATTGAAATAACTCTGTTAACAATTAAACAATGGAACGCCCCCACAATTTTTTGTCCGCCAATTGGACATCGCCAAGAAAGAGGCGATTATCAAGAATCTTGGCAACCCGCAAATATTCGCCCAGAAATTGTACAAGAAGCTGAAAATATTGCTCGCAAAATTACTGATGCTTTAGGTGGTGCAGGAATTTTTGGCGTAGAATTTTTTATCACTAAAGATGAGGTAATCTTTTCGGAACTTTCCCCTCGTCCTCATGATACGGGAATGGTAACTTTAATTTCGCAAAACCTCAATGAATTTGAGTTACATTTACGCGCAATTCTCGGCTTACCAATTCCCAAAATAGAACTATTTGCTCCTTCAGCTAGTGCAGTTATTTTAGCTCAGGAAAATTCCGACTCAATTATCTTTTCAGGTGTCGCAGAAGCTTTAGCAACACCAGATGTTGATGTGCGTTTATTTGGTAAACCTGATTCTCGTCCTTTCCGTCGCATGGGAGTAGCTTTAGCGAAAGGAAATTCAGTTGCAGAAGCACGAGAAAAAGCAAAATCTGCTGCACAAAAAATTGAGATTGTCAAGGAGTAATTGAGCGAAAATAAACTATGAAAAAGTCGATTTTGTTGTGGTTATTAGTGACCTTTTGGTTTGCAGTTGCGCTTCCCGCAGAAGCATCTTTTTGTCGTAACTTAAATAACCACGAAATTTGTATAATCAGTATTAAGCGAAGTGCCAAAAATTATTGGGAATATCGAGTAGTTATCAGCGTTGATGGTGAAAAGAAACCGCTAGAAGTTTATGACTGCCGATCGCGTGTTAAAATTCAAGCAGATGGTCAGGCTGTTTTCTTTGAGTCAAATGGCGCTGGTAACTTTATTTGTAGCTACTTTTCGCGCTAAAATAAACTATGTCTAATCTCTACGAAACTGATTTCTATGCCTGGACGCAAACTCAAGCAAAGCTACTACAATTAGGTGATTTTAGCAAGTTAGATTTACCAAACTTAATTGAGGAAATCGCATCTTTGGGGAAACAGCAACGTCAAGAATTACGAAATCGCCTCAGTATTTTACTCGGAGATTTATTAAAATGGCATTATCAACCGGAAAAACGCAGTCGTAGTTGGTTAGCAATAATTCGCATACAAATACGAGACATTTTAAGATTGTTGCGAGATAATCCGAGTCGGAAATCTTACCAAGAAGAAGCATTAGCAGAAGCTTATGAAAATGGTAGAGATTTAGCAGTAAAAGAAACTAATTTACCCTTTTCCACTTTTCCCCCAGCTTGTCCTTATAGTTTAGACGAAATTTTACGCGATCGCTACTACCCCGGTCAACCCAGTCTTGAATTAGAATCAGAAATTTAGCATATTTTTTCTTAAAAATCAAGCTTATAAAAGCCAAAGTAATAAAAATTATCCTTGTCCGCGAGTTAAACTTAATTTTTTCTTAAGCAAAATTAGTTAACTCTGGAAGAAAATCAGGATTGAGAATTTCTTCAATTTCAAAAGGACAATTAACCGGAAATATTGCTAAAGAAAGTTCCGTTTCTGTTGCAGCCAAATCTCTAGCATCTGCGTAACATTCCTCAAGAATAGTAACTAAATAATTTCTCAAACTAGGACTATCATCAAGAATTTTTAAGCAACGACGACGATGTTCTTTAATCGAACCTAACCCACTTCCACAAAGTTTTTCTGGTTGATATTTCCACTTCAATAAATGTGCTAATAAAACCATTAAATTGCTTGCTAACGAACGGCGATCGCTTTTACCAATTCCTTCCAATTCGCTAATTAAATAATCGCAATCTAAATTTTCTAGCCGTTTATCTTTGAGATAATTTATTTGTTCAGCTAACCAAGCAAGATAATCAGTATTATACAGTAGACTAGCCATTGTAACTTCTCCAAAACTCCTCAGATATTGATTAAATTTCTTTCATGTTTACACTAACTGATACATCGCGGCATATTCACTTAACATTTCGTCGTAGGTGAGACTTTCACCTTCAGCTTGAGGAGTCCAAAGTAACTCAAACTTCATTAAATAATCAGACCGTACGGAGGCAAGTTTTTCTAAAGCTTCTTTTAACTCATCTACAGAACGAATTTCACCGAAAAGAGGTTTGTCGTCGGCTGTACCTGCGAGTAAAGTGACGACGAGACAAGAACCCAAGTCAACGTTATTACTATTAGTAGTAGTTCTGGAACTAATTCTACCGCTAACATTAACTAAACTTTCGTGGCTAAATTTGCTACGTTCGGATAAGGAAATTTTGTTAAATGCAGATTCAGCATTTTCGATGTTAATTGACTCAGAACTAGAGGAAACGTGACTCCAGCGATCGGAATTTCGTAATAAGACTAAAGCTGATTCTTGCAACAATTCGACTAGTCCTGTTTCGGTTTCGGTATCAGCATTAAGACTAAGTAGAGATAATTCTGTTTGGACACCAGTAGCGGTAGCTAAGAGGGCTATTTGTAGTTTAGAAATAGTGACAATATCGTTATCGCGTTCGGTTTCAATTGCATTAGCAACGGTGTTATTGTTATTGTTGCTAGACATCAAGGCTTTGAGAATAAAGAAGAAAACCGCAAATGTAATTAAACCAAATATTAAGAATAAGCCAAACAGAAATAGGTTAGCTACCCAATTTGAGTTTTGAGAGTAGGTAGCGGCGGAAGTGGAACGGCGATCGCTACTAGAGCTATTATTAGGAACAACGATCGTTGTATTACCACCAGAGGAACCAGAATTTCTAGGGGAAACGGTGGTGGGACGAGTATTTCCAGGAGAAGTTACTGGAGAGGGACTCGGTTTACTGCTCGGACGAGAAGAATTACTATTAGAAGGAGAAGTAGTGGTCGAACGACTTGGCGAACTACTGCGAGAACTAGGAGAAGAACGCTTAAAGGAACCGCCACCGCTACGTCCGCCGCTTTTTTTTGCCTCAGCTTTTTCAATCCCAATTTCTACCGAGTCAAATTGGTTACTTGTCGGTAAGTGAAATTTAACACTATTAATCAGTGCAAAAGAAACGACTGTAGCGAGGAGAAATTTAACTTTAAGTTGGCTTAACATTGGCAGTAATGTGGATGGAGAGATACTCAACTCCAACTTAGCCTTTGCCAAGAGGAATGTCGATCTTAGTAAAAAACGTTATTCCGGTGTTTGTAAGTAATCAGGATTAGCTTTTAACCATTCTGCATACAAATCCGGACGGCGATCGCGCGTTCGCTGTATTTGCTGTTTTTGACGCCAGCGATCGATTTGGGCGTGATTTCCCGATCGCAGCACGGCTGGGACTTCCCAATCGCGAAACACTGGCGGTCGTGTATACTGAGGATAATCGAGCAAACCCGCTTCAAAACTTTCCGCTTTCAGAGATTCTTCCTTACCCACAGTTCCCGGTAACAAGCGAACCACACCATTAATCAAAGTTAACGCCGGAATTTCCCCACAGGTTAAGACAAAATCGCCCAAAGACACCTCACGATCTACCAAATAGCGAACGCGATCGTCCACTCCTTCATAATGTCCGCAAATGATGACTAACTGATCGTAATTACTAGCGAACTCCACTAACAATTGTTGCTTAAGTGGTTCCCCTTGAGGCGACATCAAAATTATTTCCCGCTTGGGTAAAACTGGTAACGACTCCACCGCCGCAAAAATCGGTTCTGGCTTAAGTAGCATTCCCACACCACCACCATAAGGTTCGTCATCAACACGGTGATGTTTATCATGAGTAAAATCGCGAGGATTGATTAAATATACCTCAGCAATCTGTTTAGCTAGTGCTTTACCGAGCAAACTAGAACTCAGAGGAGAACTAAAAAAATCCGGAAATAGAGTTACAATATCTAATCGCACGCTCAAACTAGAAATCAGGAGTAGAAATCGGATGCTGTTACGGTTAATCAAGTCAGGAGAATTTATTCGAGCCAAATTTTGACCTTCAGTTTCTCCTGAAGTTTAGTATTGGTGCAGGTATGTTTACACCCAATAGCAGTGGAACACCAAAAGCCACCCAATGTCAAGTGGTTAGCATTCAGTTAGCATTTCTGTCAAAAAATCTCACTCAAAAGCGATCGCTCATAGCTCGTAAAGTACACCTTGTGTAATAATAGTGTCAATTTTAGCAACGATCTGACCAATCATTCAGACAGAAGGAAGTCAAGTAAGGAGTAGAGTTTCTTGAATTGTTTTTCTATCTAGTAGTCAGTAAACAAGAGTAAAATCTCGATTGATAATCTGTCTACTTACAACACCACGATCTTTCGTACCCTTGAATACAAGCTGAAATTATTATAAAGGGTTTTTTTTATCAGTACGACAAGCAATTATAGAGATAGATTTATTTGCCCTATGCTCAAAAAATCCGCTATGCTGCATATCGATTCTCAAGCCCAAGAATTAAGGATGTCTCAATCAACAAAAACCGCGATCCTGGTAATAGGAGGTGCGGAAGATAAAGTACATGGTAGGGAAATCCTCCACACTTTTTTCGAGCGTGCTGGAGGTAGTGAGGCATCCTTGGGAATTATTCCCTCGGCATCCAGAGAACCAGGAATAATTGGCAGCCGCTATGAACGTATTTTTGCAGAAATGGGTGCGAAAGAAATCAAAATCTTGGATGTCCGCGATCGCGCTCATGGCGAAGATTCATATTACATCGAATATGTACAAAATTGTACCGGAATTTTTATGACAGGCGGCGACCAATTGCGCCTGTGTGGGTTGTTAGCAGATACTCCGTTAATGGAAGTTTTACTCAAGCGAGTACGACTGTGCGAAATTAGTTTAGCCGGAACTAGTGCAGGAGCGGCAGTTATGGGACATCATATGATTGGTGGCGGGGGTAGTGGAGAATCTCCTAATCGCTCTTTGGTAGATATGACAATGGGATTGGGAATAATTCCCGAAGTAATTATCGATCAACACTTTCATAATCGCAATCGCACGGCTCGTTTACTGAGTGCAGTAGCAATGAATCCCGATCGTCTGGGAATTGGTATTGATGAAGATACCTGTGTCATTTTTGAGCAAGATGGAGTTTTGCGCGTCATGGGTAGAGGTACAGTCACAATAGTCGATCCCGCACAATTGTCTTACACTAATCAAGTGATGGTAGGAGCAAGCGATCCTCTCAACCTGCACAACTTGCGCGTTCATATTCTGTGTCATGGCGATCGCTATCACCTCCAACAGCGACAACCAATCTCCCCCGATATAGAAGATCGGGTTAATGCTATTTCTGATTCCGATCGCCTAGTTAAAGGAGATGAATAATCGAGCAAATTCTTTGCTACCGTAAAGCTTGGTTGGCGTTGACGGAGACTCGCGATCGGAAAAAAAACCAATCCGAGATTCCGCTCTCGCCAATCTTCGTTCTTTGATCTTTTCTGAAACTGTAATATCTAGAGAATTATTTTTCAAATAACTGTTCGTGACGAACAGTTGAGCCACTTTTTCAAGCGAGAAAATAAAAAACGCCTTATTTTTGCTTCCTCGGTGTGACCCTAAATAAATTATGAAAATTCTCAGAACTAATACCCTACGCGGTCCTAATTATTGGAGCATTCGCTACAAAAACTTAATTGTTATGCGTCTCGATTTGGAGGAACTCTCAGAAAAGCCCTCCAACGAGATTCCTGGTTTCTATGAAGAATTAAGCCGAGTGCTACCTAGCTTGATCGAACATCGCTGTTCCCCTGGCTGTCGCGGTGGCTTTCTCCAGCGAGTCCAAGAAGGAACAATGATGGGACATATCATCGAACACATTGCTCTGGAACTGCAAGAACTTGCGGGAATGTCGGTCGGATTTGGTCGCACCAGAGAAACTTCTGAACCTGGAGTTTATAATGTCGTCTTTGAGTATGTGGAGGAACAAGCCGGACGCTATGCAGGTAGAGCCGCAGTCAGATTGTGTCAAAGTATCGTCGATACAGGTACTTATCCTCAATCAGAATTAGACCAAGATATAGCAGACCTCAAAGATATCTACGCTAATTCAGCTTTGGGTCCTTCCACAGAAGCGATCGTCAAAGAAGCTGAAGCTCGCAAAATCCCTTGGATACAACTTAGTGCTAGAGCAATGCTTCAGCTTGGTTATGGGGTACACCAAAAGCGCTTGCAAGCAACTTTAACCGATTATTCGAGTATTTTGGCTGTAGAGTTAGCTTGCGATAAAGAAGGAACCAAGCTGATTTTACAAGATTCAGGCGTTCCCGTACCGCGAGGAACGGTGATTCAGTATCTCGACGATTTGGAAAAGGCGATTGAAGATGTGGGTGGCTATCCCATCGTGATTAAGCCTCTTGATGGCAACCACGGACGCGGGATCACGATTGATATTAATAGTTGGGAAGAAGCTGAAGAAGCTTACGATCTCGCCAGTACCGCTTCTAAAACACGTACGGTAATTGTCGAACGTTATTATCAGGGTAGCGATCATCGGGTTCTGGTTGTTAGTGGCAAAGTCGTAGCGGTGGCAAAACGAGTTCCCGCCCACGTTGTCGGTGACGGTCATTTAACAATTGAAGAATTGATTGAGAAAACAAATCGCGACCCCAATCGTGGCGAGGGACACGATAATATTTTAACCAAGATTACGGTTGATAAAATGGCGCTCTCGGTTTTGAGTCGCCAAGGTTACAGTTTGGATACAGTGCTGCCCCCAAAAGAGGTGGCTTATTTACGCGCTACGGCTAATTTGAGTACGGGTGGTGTGGCAATTGACCTCACTGATGATATTCACCCGGAAAATGTTTGGTTAGCAGAACGCATTGCGAAAATTGTTGGTTTGGATATTGCGGGTATTGATATTGTTACTCCCGATATCGCGAAACCGTTGCGAGATGTAGATGGCGTGGTAGTGGAAGTTAATGCTGCTCCGGGATTTCGGATGCATGCTTGTCCCAGCGAAGGTTTACCTCGCAATGTGGGTGCGGCGGTGCTGGATATGCTGTTTCCTAGAGGAACTGAATGCCGAATTCCGATTACGGCGATTACGGGAACTAATGGGAAAACTACGACTACCCGCTTGATTGCCCATATTTATCGCCAAACTCAGAAAGTGGTCGGATATACGACTACGGATGGAATTTATATTGATGACCATTTGGTGGAAAAAGGCGATACCACAGGTCCCCAAAGCGCTCAGACGATCTTGAAAGATCCGACGGTAGAAGTGGCTGTCTTGGAAACGGCTC
The DNA here is from genome assembly GCF_020144665.1 of Oscillatoria salina IIICB1. NCBI lineage: Bacteria > Bacillati > Cyanobacteriota > Cyanophyceae > Oscillatoriales > Oscillatoriaceae > Oscillatoria > Oscillatoria salina. Next base: position 23,299 of record NZ_JAAHBQ010000007.1, read on the forward strand.
GCGGTGGTATGCTGCGATCGGGTTTGGCATTTGATAAGTGCGATGTGGGTTTGGTATTGAATGTGGCGGCGGATCATTTGGGAATCGGCGATATTGATACAGTTGAGCAATTAGCTCATCTCAAGTGTGTGGTAGCTGAAACTGTTGGTGCTGAAGGTTGTACGGTACTGAATGCTGACGATCCTCTAGTCTCGAAAATGGCGAAGCGGGTAAAGGCGGAAGTTGCTTATTTCTCGATGAATCCAGATAATCCGATTATTCAAGAGCACGTTCGCCGAGGTGGTTTGGCGGCAGTTTACGAAAACGGTTATCTCTCGATTTTAGAAGGAGATTGGACGTTACGGGTAGAAAAGGCGGAGAATGTCCCGATTACGATGAAAGGCATGGCTCCGTTTATGATTGCTAATGCTTTGGCTGCTTGTTTGGCGACTTATGTGCGTGGTGTGGATTTGGAAATGATTCGCCAAGGGGTGAGAACTTTCACGGCTGGGGTGAATCAAACGCCGGGACGGATGAATTTGTTCGATTTGGGTAAGTTTCATGCTTTGGTGGATTATGCTCATAATCCCGCTAGTTATGAGGCTTTGGGCGGTTTTATCCGTAATTGGCAAGGAGAAAAAATTGGTGTTGTTGGCGGTCCTGGCGATCGCCGTAATGAAGATTTGATTATGTTGGGCGAAATTTCGGCTCGGATCTTTGACCGCGTTATCGTTAAGGAAGATGACGATCCCAGGGGAAGGGAACGTGGTGAAGTTGCCGATCTCATTGTTAAGGGAATTAAGGAAGTAAATCCTGATTCTGATTATGAGACGATTCTCAATGAAGAAAAGGCGATCCGCATTGGTTTAGATGAAGCCAGCGAAGATAGTTTAGTGGTAATTTTACCCGAAAGTGTTAGTCGTGCTATTTCTTTGATTAAGGAACGGCAAAAGTTGTAATTTATCCAATCTTTCAAGGTTAGTCTCTTACGGAATGACAAGCTCATCAAAACTGAAAATAGCTCAGCTTGTGACCTAGTTTTGCCGACCATAGTTTTTCCTTGTTTTCCGTAAGAGAGCTTGATTTTTTTTCGCTCGAGATATTTATGTTTGAGCCTGAATTAACTGAAAAGACTTTTCTCGCGGTTTCATTTGCCGAGCTTTTTTTGATTGCAGTAATCGGTTGGAGCTTTGGCACAATTATTCGATGTCTCAATAATTTTCTAGGATCGAATCAAATTTATCAACCAGAGGACTACACGCCACGCTCTCAGGGCTATCCAGAGAGGTATCGCTTTGTTATTGTTAAATATAGGGCTAATGGTGACTTAGAAAGCGAAACTTTTTATACTTTGCTTGGCGATCGCATTCAAATAAAATACCGAGACGATAGTCGCGTAAGTGAAGAAGGAATTTTATTTTCTAATCTACTCTTAGCGATATTTCCTTTAGTTGGATTAGGATTAATAATTTTTGCAAATCTCCAAGACTCAACAATTAATTTTTCAACAATAACTCCGTTAGCCGAGCCACAATTGTTGCGTAACTATGGAACGACACTATTTTTTCCTACTATGCTCGCAGGATTAATTAAACTAATTTTTGATTTTAGCTACACCAAGCTACTTTGAAATATCTCTTGAGTAAAGCTTAAATATTAACTTTTTAGACAATTTCTTGAAATAAACTCCAGTTTATGAATCTTCTTTTTCGTAATCGACATCATCTTCGCGAGGATTATTCATTTCTTCTTTAAAGCCGCGTAGAGTTTTACCGAGGGCGCTACCCATTTCCGGAATTTTCTTCGGACCGAAAATCAGGAGTGCGATAACTGCAATTACTACCGCTTCTGGTAAACCTAAACCAAACATAAGAGTCTCCGAGAGTTAATTTATCTGTCGTGAGTGATAAAGAGCCGTCAGTCTCAGTATATCTTTAACAAGAAGCCCTTGCTGTAACAGATAATAAGCTAATGTTAGAAACATCTCAAACCTCGGTACGCGAACAGTTACACCCTTTAATCCGTAATTTAGCAGAAGCGATCGCCTCAACTTGGTCAAAGTATCTCGATCTCTCTCCTTATCAGTTACCAGAGGGACTCGGTTATATCGAAGGAAAACTCGAAGGCGAAAAATTGGCGATCGAAAACACTTGCTATCAAGCGCCTCAGTTTCGCAAACTACACATAGAATTAGCAAAAGTCGGCAAAAATCTCGATATTTTGCATTGTGTCATGTTTCCTCAACCAAGCTACAGTTTACCGATGTTTGGTTGCGATTTAGTTGGGGGACGAGGACAAATTAGCGCCGCGATCGCCGATCTCTCTCCAGTCAATCAAGAACGTAGTTTATCCTCCTCCTATAAAAATAGCCTCTCAGCGCTACCTAACGTCGAATTTTCGCAGCCTCGCGACCTGCCTGAATGGGGGGATATATTTTCTGAGTTTTGCTTGTTTGTACGCCCCACCAGCCCCGAAGAAGAAGCAAAATTTCTCAACCGCGTCCAAGAATTTTTAGAGATCCACTGTCGTCACGCAATTAATGCTCAACCTGTTGCGACACTCGAAGAACAAGCATCAAACCTAGCAGGACAATGTTACTATTGCAACCAACAGCAACAAAATGACAAAACTCGTCGCGTCCTAGAAAAAGCTTTCGGTGTAGACTGGGCGGAAACTTACATGACTTCGGTTTTATTCGATCTTCCCACGGTATGAGAGGGAACCCTTGGATTGGGAGAGGGGGAAGAGGGGGATCGACTGATAACTGTTCACTGATAACTGGAATGATTTTTCCTTGATGGCAGTGCGAGCAAGGCTTTCGATAGATCGGGTTTAAACTGGAAATCTAATCATCTACTTAAGCTTGCGGCGCTGGGCTTTGCGCAATCGTGCGACTATCCCATGACTAAATTTCTTCTGGATCGATATTTAATTCTCTGAGTTTCGCTGCTAGTCGCTCGGCTCTTTGGGCTTCGCTATCGGCTCTTTGGGCTTCGCTATCGGCTCTCTGGGCTTCGCTATTGGCTCTTTGGGCTTCGCTATCGGCTCTTTGGGCTTCCTGGAGTGCAACTTCTTCCGGTGTAGGAATTAAGTTACCTGAAGCGTCAAAAAAGCGCAACCGTTGTGACTTTATACCGAGATACAATCCTAACTGCTGACTCCACAAATATCCTTGCTCGTTGGCTTCTAAGGTTTGATATTGCCCAGTTACTAAGCAAAATCCCTGAAATTCCTGGGTTTGGGGATAAAACCAAAAGTATTCTGGAGTGCGGAAGGTATCTTGATAAAGCCGTTTTTTTAATTGTCGGTCAGTGTTGGCGGTACTAGCAGAGAGAATTTCGATAATGACATTGGGATATTTTCCCTCTTCTGCCCAGACTACCCAACTATTGCGCGGTTTGCGTTCTGTCCCTAAGACGACAAAGAAATCTGGTCCGCGAAAATCTTGCGATTTAAGCTGATTAGCGTTGTAATAAATGCTCAGGTTTCCGGCGGCATAGAAGTCATGGCGATCGCGCCATAACCCTTCTAAGCTTTGAATCAGCAAAATCATCTGCCGCAGATGTAGTTCACTTTCCAAGGGTGGTTCGTCGCTGTAAATCTCACTTGGTGGCAAGATAACATCTTCTGGGGCGACTGGTTTAACTTCTTTTTCGGGAGTGCTGACGGACATAATGCTAATCAAAGCAGCTATGGTTATTCTGAGTTTAGCTTAATCGAGAGTGGTCATGACCGATTCTACGATAAGTTTAAAGAAGAAGATATTGTCAGCAACACTTCTAATTCTTGCTGACGAAGCTGAAAATAAGGCGATCTTTATGGAAAATAATCTCAATCAAAATCAAGCTAACCAAAGCGAAACTAACAATAATCCAGGACAAGAACAAGAATATCGTGCGGCTGCATCTAAATTTATCAATGAAACTTCTTTAGATAAAATGCACGAAATTGCTGAAGCAGCACGAATTAAGAAAATGATGGAACCGCCTAAGTGGGTTATGCCTGAAGATTTATAATTGTCAAAATAAGGTGGGCAACAACCCACCTTATTTTACTAACTTTCATCAGCAGAAATCACAGCAAGCAGAAATGGCATTGTGAGATGAACGAACAACCTACCAGTTTTGATTTCAACCCGCTTGTCACCCCGTAAGCAGATATACTCAAAATGCTGGTGAATAGTTTGTCAATGGGAAACCACACAACCCAGAAGAACCTTTTCACAATAATTTTAATTTTTCTTGATTAGCAATTTTCCTCTTGAATACTAGAATCAATAAACTCTTGTTCCAGGGTACTTAAGCATTTTAAATTCTTATACGCCTCAAGTACAGAGCCTTTAAGTAAAAGACTTTTATCTTTCCCCTTTTCCTGCCATTCTTCAGATCTATCGATCAACCTTAATCTTTGTAACAAATTTTCCCTATCCTGGTTCATCCAATCTCGCAAATCGCTCCAATGACGGATTAATGATTCGCGAGCAATTTCAAAGCGATCGTCACTCTCTAGCTTACCTGAACTTTTACACACTAAATTTTCAGAGACTAACCGATCGAGGACTTCCTCAATATTAGAAATCGAAATTTCTGGCGTGGCTAATTGGTAAAGTTCCTGACGTTTTACTTGAGGATTCATTGGTTTGAATCCTTGCGTCGAGCGGACTAATCTTAGTAAAATCAGCCGACAAGTTTTTTGCTCGATGTCAGATAAACTCTCATAAAACTTTTTAGCACTATTGGATAATGCTAAACGTCCTCCACCAATTCCGAGTTGTTTATAGCTATCCCAAGTAACGCGATCGCGTTCTCGACTCTCCCATAGTTTTAACAGAGTAAATTGTAATAATGGTAGGGCATCTAGTTCGCCGGAAAAATCTTTAACCAGTGTATCTACTAATCCTCTATCAAACTTTAAGCCGATGGATTCAGCAGGTTTTTCAATCACTTCTTTTAATTCACTATCTTTAAGAAAATCTACTTTGACTTGAGATTTACTCAACAACTCTTGAAATTTTTCATTTCTGATTTGGTCAATTTTCCAAATAAAATCAGAGCAGATAGTAAAAATGAGAAAATGTTGAGTATTTGAGGCTTCAATAAACTTCACTAAATTCTCAACAAAGGCTTGTCTTTCTTCTCGGTCAAAACATAAAGTGAATAATTCCTCGAATCGATCGATTACCAGGACAACGGGTCGATCGGAATGAGCATTACTGATTGATTGACAAAAATGCTGAGGATTAGTTTTAAATTCTGCTACCTGTTGCTGTATCCAACCTTCATTAGCATCGGGTTTAATGATTTGTGCTAGATGCTCTAATGGTTTATTTCCAGGTGTTATAGTTGGATAATAATACCAATTGTCACTTCCTTCTATTGCTCCAGTTTTTAATTTTGGTAAAATTCCAGCAAATACTAATGATGACTTACCAATTTTTGCGGAACCAGTAATCGCTAAAAGAGAGCTTTCTTTAAGGCGAGTAATTGATTCATTAATTAAGGTTTCACGACCATAAAAATGCTGATTATCGTTTTCTGTAAATGGTTTTAACCCAACATAAGGATAATCTTGTTCTGTCAATTCTGGAGCCAGAGACGGATCGTACTCCGCTAGAGTTATATCAAGTTCATCATAACCCATCCGATAAAGTCGAGTAATCCAGTAATTTAATAAACTTTGCGCAGCAAAGCGTTCATTTTCTTCATACAAATATAATCCGGCTGTTTCTATTTGGTGGACAAAATTTTCTATTTTTGATTGCAGTTCCTGGCTATTTTTTTCATCTTGGTAACTTCGGTATTCTTTAAGTAAGTCATTGTGATGCTTTTTGATTTGCTTGAAAGAGGAGAAAGATGGTTTACATTTTTCTAAAGCTTTCTTAAAAAAATAAGATAGTTTGTTTGAAATGGGGTATGGGCAATTTTTTTGCAGTTTCAAAATCAAAAGGAAATCTTTTTCAGTTCCCTGTTGAGTCATCCACATTAAATTCTGTTCAAATTGTTTCTCATTATCAGGAGCAATCAGATGAGAAATTCGATCATTTCTTTCATTAATTATCAGTGGATTGGGCAAATCTGATTCTCTTAACAATTTCTTTAATTCAGGGTTAATTTTTTCTTGGTTATTTAATTCTACTTGAGTGTTAATATAATCCTTTCGGATTTCTTCATGTCTCCTGTTATTTTCCTCTAATTGCTCCGGACTTAAATCACTCTGAAAATCGTTTTCTAATTTTAATTTTTCTATAGTCTTCTCGTTTTCTAATGTTTTTTCTACAATTCTTCCATTGTCCATAATAAAATCTCCTATTTTAAGTAACAATTTTGCTTTAAAATAGCCGTTACTTTTTGAACAAATTCATAAGGTAAATAATCTAGCTTTTTGAATAAAAAGAACTGATTATCTTCATTGTCTGGAATATTAACATCCGACAAATGCGTAAATAAAATGACAGGAGTATCTTTGCTTTTTAGATATTTGTTATAGAAATAAATTCCTGTTTTTAAGCCACATTCAGCTTCCTGTTGTGCAGATTCATCGAAATTATTTCCGATCGGCATCATAATATCCAATACAATTAAGTTTATTTCCTGTTTGCGTTCTTCCCAGAAATTCAAAGCATCATCTAAATTATCCTTAAATTCTACTTGATAACCAGATAATTCTAGTTCTTCAATGTAAGGTTTCACTCTTCGATATTCATCATCAATGAATAAAATCATTGTTTTGTTAATCTCCTTTGAATATTTTTCTATGGGTTGCGCTAAATAAGTTGGCTTTAAAATAGCCTTTATTTTTCGACAAATTCACAAGGTAAATAATCAATTTTTTTGAGTAAATGAACTTGATTATTTTCATTGTCTAGAATATTAGCATCAGCCCAATGCGTAAATAAGATGACAGGAATATCTTGGCTTTTCAGATATTTTCTATAGAAATAAATCCCTGTTTTTAAACCATATTCACTTTCTTGGGTTACAACTTCATCACAATTATCTTTGATTGGCATCATAACATCCAATACAATTAAGTTTATTTCCTGCTTGCGTTCTTCCCAGAAATTCAAAGCATCATCTACATTATCCTTAAATTTTACTTGATAACCGGATAATTCTAGTTCTTCAATATAATGTTTCACTTTTCGAGGTTCATCATCAATGAATAAAATCATTATTGATCTCCTTTAGATAAAATCACATGAAACTCTGTTGGTTGTGATGTATTGTTTAAAATTAAATCTCCTCCTAACTTTTGCATAATCTCTCTAGAAATTGCTAACCCTAAACCGCTTCCCATTGCTATCTTTATCGCATCAGGAGTACGGAATCCTACTCTAAATATATCATCTTTATGTTTGGAGTTTATCCCCATCCCCCAATCTCGGAATATTATCGTAACATTCCCTTCTCGAACGTTGTGCTTCACATCTAGTTCAATTCTTTTAATGCTTGCTTTTTTAGAATATTTTAATGCATTCATAAATAAATTAAAAAATACTTGATTGAGCATAATTTTGTCCGTATCAATTTCGCCAATAGTTCTCATCGTTCTTGAATTATAACGAATATTGTCAAAGTTAAATCCATAGTCGTTACAAATCATTGGTTTTAGCTCGTTGATTATTTTTAGCAATACATCTTTAAATATATCTGTTTTTTCTTTAAGCGGGTTTAAAAAACTGCCTTTACCTAAAAAATATTCAATTTGCTTTGCTTGATAGCGCAGAAGATAGCCATCTACCATCATATCTTCACATTTTACAATGATTTGCTCTGAATTTAGCTCATTCCAACGTCTTTGTAAAATACTGATATGGGAGAGAAGTCCATCTATGGGAGACTTGAGTTCATGAATAATTCTCTGAATAAAGCCAGATTTTTGTAATTCTAAGATATCTACTAAATAATCAACGAAGCCCTTAAGAATTTGGATATCTTCTTCATAAATGTATTTTCGGTATTCTATCGGATAGCCTACTTCCAAGGTGCCAATCACCTGATCCGTAGATGGTTCAATTAGTGGCAGAAAAACCCTAATTAAATTTGCATGGTTATATTTCTTCCAAATTTTTTTATCAAATCGTGGATCGTCGGCTTCAGTAACTTCAATTTGTCTATTTCTCACGATTTCTGCTTGAATGTCATTGCTATCAAGTTTATGACGTGCTAATTTTTTAAATGTTTCGATATCAGAGATTCCTTCAAGATGTTTAGATTCAATCCAGGTTCTTTCTAAATTGATCAGAGAAATATTAATCCATGAAAATTTTGTAATATTTTTGATGCCATCTAAAACAATATTGATCGTTTGATCATAATTTTGGGTTTTAGCAATTTTTTTCTCAACCTGTCGTAATAGTTTTAATTTTGTATCAAACTCTATTCTATCTAGCATAATAGCGGCAAAGCGAGCCAAGAGTTGAAGATGATCTTGATCTTTCTGAGAAAAATGAGCGACTTTGATACTCTCAATATTTAAGATACCAATCAATTTTGTACCTGATGCGATTTCTGTCCCTTTTCTAATCGGAATAGAATCAACTTTTATGGGAATTGCTATTTCAGATTTTGTATCTGACCAACCTTCTTCATAATTATCTTTCCATTCTGAAGCGCTAACGTTAGACACATTAATAGTTTTTTCTTGTTCTAATGCTAATCCAATTATTCCATTTTTCCAATCAAATTTTTTCTTATATTTCAACCCAGGACTATGCTTGATGATTTCAACTTTTCCTTGGGGATATTCTAATTTTCCGACTAACCAATGTTCGGCATCAACTAATTCAGCTTCATCCGCACTATCATATAATAATTGCCACATTTCTTCTTCATCTGTAACCTGAGTCATTTTATGAATAATTTTTGTAAGATTTCTAAGTAAAGTTTGTTCGTTTTTCTGGCAAGCCATGATGATTAAATTACTAATGTAACTAATTAATAACTTTTCCGACTCATCAAAATAACGCTCGTGTTTGCAAACAATATCAATAATTCCAAAAATATCATTTGGGTCATTGGGATATTGGATTGCACAACTTATTAAAGAAACCCATTTTCTTTTTTGAATTTCCTTTTGAGCAAAAAGCCGATAGCGAGAACAATATTTTTTAATATTAGAAATACAAGCGATTTTATCTTTTTTTAGCAAAGACTGAACCCCCGGATGTTTTAAACTCAGTTCAAGAGCTTGATAATCAGCATCTACTTGGGATGAACTCGCTATAACTGTGAGTCTTTGTTCTTTAGAATTGCGCTTCCAAATTACACAAGCATCTGCTTCTAGATACTCACACAGTAATTGAGGAATTGATTGGATAAAATCATCAGATTCTTGAGCAACCAGTAATTCTGATAACTGGTTTAAAAAACTTAATTGTTTTTCATTGTTGTTGCTCATTAGTTTTAATCAAACTCCTCTGTTATTGAAGTTGAATAATTAATTTCTTTAAATCTCGATGAAGTGGTTTTAATTTTAATTCACAAAATTCTAGTAAACAATGATCTACAGAATCAAAATATCTATGACATGAGTCACAATAACTCTTCAGCGATTCCTTGATATTATCTAGATTGCTTTCGGGTTGAGAAAATAATATATCTTGAAATCTTTTCTTTGTATTGATAGGTAAATTCATTTTTTCGGTTAAATTATTTTTTTGAAAATGTTCATTGGCAGGTTTTACACGCCCACAATAATCTTGCAAATCACCCCACTCTGATTTAAGATCGTCTAAGTTGAAATCATATGAATAGCAAAACTTATTACGAAAAAGAGTAATTTCACTATCTATATGTTGCCAGTAGTCATGAGTTTTAATTAATCCATTAAGATGTTGCTGTAAATGGTTGATTTCATCAATTGCGATTCTTAATTCTTGGCTTTTATCGCCTTCATAAGTTACATATATATCTTTAATGATTTGGCTCATTTCTGGCAACTCTAGTTGAGATACCGTTGATTTCAAAATTGCATGAATATGTGTAGGCGTTTGTTCTAAGACTTCTTTTATCCGTGAGATTGACCGAGATAATTTTCCTGACCGTTCTGATTTACAAGCGACCAATATATTTTCTCTTGCTTCAGTCAATTTTCTTAACCAAAATAGATCCCCTTTTAAGGAATTACATTCAGTTTCTAGTTTATCTATTATCCCAATCATTTCCCCAAGATCGGGATTATTCAAAATAGTTTCAATGGCTTCTTCTCCTATTGTGTAAAAATTTTGAGGGTTGATCTTCTTATAATGAAAATCTAAATGATGTAAAGAATCATGGATTCTCTTATAAGTCATTGTCTTGTTAAGTTGTTCAGAAATTTTAGTCAACTTATTTTGAGAAACCTTAAGTATTTCAGAGACTTGAGAATTGGATGAAAGCTGTAATACAATAGCTAGAATTTCATCCGTTTTGCCATCTATGTTTTGAATGGTTTTTTCTAAGTTCTGTAACAATTGTGTGATAGTCGTTTCCACCACTCCCAGTTGCCGACACACTTCAGCAAAACCAGAATGAATCTGTTGAGAAATTTGGGTAAAAGCGTCTTGCTGTTGTTCTACTGTACCCTTTAACTGGTTTTCTAGTTCTTGGATACAGTTGAAAACAGATTGAAAACCCTCCTGCTGATTCTTTTGGAGTTGTGCTAATTCTGCTTTCGTACCCGTGAGTAACGTTATGGTTAATCCAGCAAAGGCTTGACCCTCTTCGGCAAAGTCTTCTTTAAGAGTTTCGCGTAGGGCTTTGGGGAAAGTATTATGCAGTAAATCACCTAGTGGTTTTGGGAAGGTGGAATCGTCTGGATCGGGCGATTTATTGGGTAAATAAACTTCTGGCGGCAGTCGAAAGCCACCCCCTTTACAGGTTGCCATATTTAAGCGGATAAAAATATTCTCCCATTCTTGCGGAGTGAGGTTGCCGTCTTGGGTAAGCTTGTATTCTTCGGGAGTGAGGAATTGGTCGAGTTTGGCTTCTCTTAATTCGGGGTAGCGTTGCTTGGTGACTTCTTGTTGGAAAATTTTCACCCAGTTATCTTTGGCGTGGGCAGCAATTTCCTCTAAGTTGCGCTGGGTGTTACCTCGGTATTGTTTGGCTGCTAGAGTAATGACAGCGGCGATCGCTTTTCCCACTGCTTTCGTTAAATGTTCATTCTCTAAAGAAACGCGATCGCAGTCTTGTTCTGCTGTTAACGCATCAATAGCGTTTGCTGTATTTCCCGCCGCTACATTGCCTAAGGCAGTCGCTACAATTACTCCTACTCCAGTTAGTGTAGGAGCTAATGCCAAACCCCCCAACACGCAAACTGTACCAATTCCTAATTTAACGAGCGATCGCGTCTCAACCATCCGCTTTTAATCCTCGTACTGATTAATATCTAAGATATAGGGTCAATAAAACGAGAAACCCTAAAAATTACTATTCAGATATATAAATATACAACTCTTAAAAATTAGCTATTACTGTCCTAAGTCTCAATAAAAACCTAACTTTACTGTTCCACATCCTCTAAGTTTTAAGTAAGCAAGATTTCAGGTAAACTCCACTTTCCCTACATAGGGCTTGCTGAAGAACCTCTGCAACGTAGTCTAGCCAAGAGTTACGAGCATCTTTTTTTGAAAAAAGTGCAAGGGTCGTTTTTGGTGTTCTAAGGCATTAGGGCGCGATCGCGTATCATCTATAGGGCAATATAGGGCGAGATCCGATCTTCAAAGAATAATAGTGCTTGCACTTTTAGCTTCTCAAATAAAGCTCAAATACCTATGCTGTAAGGACTTTGGCATTTGTTCAGCAAGCCCTACATAAACTTGTAATATATTTTATTGTCTATTATACGAGTATTTATCCTCACAATTGCCAGCACACAGTAATACCAGTTCCAAAACCTGATGGGATTATATTTTATCAGCCTTGGCTACTGTTGCATAACTTTTTGGAACTGGTATTATTTTATGTCTTAGGAGCGAATCACTGCTGCCGAAGGAAACACCAATTTCGGTCTTTCAGTAGGATGTTTGACGATTACACCACCATTTTGCGTAACTTTCTTGGGCGTTTCTTCTTCTAATAAAATATTCCGAATAATTCGGGCTACTACTTTTTGCGCTAACCTACCCGCAATTTTTTGTCCCATTTTCTGAGTTTCGGGTTTAGCTAACAAATCGGGAATCAAAGATAAGAGACTTTGGGGATCGAAACCGGGAGTTTCTTGCAAAATTTGCCAAATATTTTTCAGATGATCTAAACTCTCGTTTTCAGTTTTTAATTCCGGTTTTAAAGGTACGGGCGTTGGTGTGGTTGGTTGTCCTAAAACTGCTACTCTTTCTCTGACTGTAGCTGAGAAGTCAAAGAAAGTTTTCCGTCCGTAAAGATCGATGGCTTTAACAATTTCATCGACTAATTTTTCGCGGATAAAAGTGCCGCGATCGGAAAAGAGAAAATCAATCGCCTGATTTTTAACTTTGTCGAAATCATAATCTTGAGAATTTCGCGCATTCCGCAATAAATTCTCTAAACGATTCCAGCGAAAACTACCATCTTTAAATAATAAATCGCGCAAAGATGCTCGTAATTGAGGCGAAGGATCGGTCAATAATCGTTTCGCAACATAAGGATAGGCTTTACTTAATACTTTAAAATTCGGATCGATGCCGATCGCGATTCCTTCCAATGTTACCATTGAGCGAATAATCAGTGCATAATAAGCTGGTACGCGGAAAGGAAATTCATACATCATCGCTGACATTTGGTCAGTGATACTTTTGAAATTCAACTCGGCAACACTCGCACCTAAAGCATTACCAAATACATTCGCTAATGCGGGAATAATTGGGGTTAAATCTGTCTCTGGAGTGAGAAATTCTAGCTTAACATAATCTTGAGCAAGGGCTTCAAAATCACGATTTACTAAATGCACGACAGCTTCAATTAAACCATAGCGTTGATATGGTTTAATATCGCTCATCATGCCAAAATCAAGATAAGCAAGTTTGCCGTCAGGGGTAGCTAATAAGTTGCCTGGATGAGGATCGGCGTGGAAAAAGCCGTGTTCAAGTAACTGACGTAAAGAACACTCAACTCCTACTTCTACTAAGTGCGTTGCGTCGATATTTTGTGCTTCAATTTCAACAATATTAGTTAGTTTTGTCCCCGTTATCCATTCCATTGTTAGGACGCGCCGCGCTGTATATTCCCAATAAATTTTGGGGATATAAATTTCGGGTAAATAACCATAAAGTTCGGCGAATTTTTCCGCATTTTTGCCTTCTTGGACATAATCCATTTCGTCAAAAACGCGATGTGCTAATTCATCGGCGATCGCTACGAGATCGCTGCGTACTCGTTGAAAACTATTTTGCGCCCACTTTGCCAAAGTTCGCAAAATATAAATATCTAGTGTAATCCGCCCAATTAAGTCGGGACGCTGCACTTTTACGGCTACGTCTTCGCCAGTTTTGAGTTTACCTTTATAAACTTGTCCTAATGAAGCTGCGGCTACAGGTTCTGGGGTAAGTTCGGTATAAATTTCTAGAGGTGGTTGACCTAATTCTTCTTCTATAAAGCGATAAGCAACTTCGTTGGGAAAAGAAGGTAGTTTATCTTGTAAATGGGTGAGTTCTTCGAGATAGCTGGGAGGAACTAGATCGGGGCGAGTTGAAAGTGCTTGCCCGATTTTAATATAAGTCGGTCCGAGTTGAGTTAAGATTTCCCGCAGTCGCGCTGCTCGACGAGAGCGATTGCGATACACTCGATTAGTTAGTTTATCTAACCATAAGCTTAAGGCAAAGGAGGTAAAAGGCAATAAGATATCGAAAAATCGTTTGATTACTTGCAGGGGACGGCGCTTGTAGTGAGCTTCGATCGCGATCGGATCGTAGCGATAACCTTCATCCTCTACAAGTGTTGACAGCTTCCTACTAATTTCCGTTGGCGGTTGCTCTGTTATCGGACTTGAGCGATCCTCTTCTACAGCGATCGCTTGTTTAATTTGCTTTTCCCTATTCAACTTCCGCTCTGAGCGATAGTCAACTATGGAGACTGTTTTCTTTTGCATAATCTTTTATACCTAGTCCGACGCGAGCAACTCTTTTGTAAATTATTGTAACAACATTAAGCTTTTCTTATTGTAGCTTTTTAGTTAATCAGCAAGCTTTGTCAATGCTGTATATAAAGTATTAAACAGATTTCAGCTAAATTGCCTCTATCCACCGTTTAATTTTGCTCAATGCTTCAAACTCTCAGAATTCGGAATTTTGCTTTAATCGACAGCCTCGAACTGGACTTAGGTGCTGGTTTAAACGTTCTCACTGGCGAAACGGGTGCTGGTAAGTCAATTATCCTCGATGCGATCGACATTGCTTTGGGCGGAAAAGTGAGCAGTCGCTTGATTCGCACTGGTAATAAGCGAGCGATGGTAGAGGCGACTTTTACCGCCGATCCGGCGACAGCAGCTTGGTTAAAAGAGCAGGAAATCGACTTAATGGACGAAGAATTGGTGATTTGTTCGCGAGATTTAGCGATCGCACCAAGTAGTTTGCGATCGCGTTCTCGCGTGAATGGAGTCTTGGTTAATCGTAAGTTTATGGATCGGTTGCGATCGCGTTTGGTGGAAATTACTGCTCAAGGACAAACTGTACAACTGATGATTCCCACACTACAGCGTAATTTACTCGATCTTTATGGTGGTGAGGAATTACTTCAACAACGAGAAATTGTCGCACGAGCTTACGAAATCTGTTCTCAAGCCGAGCAAGCTTTAACTAAACGCCGTTCCTCTGAGCAACAACGATTGCAACGCTTAGATTTAATTGAATATCAAACCAAAGAACTCAGCGCCGCCAATCTTAGCGATCCCGACGAACTCGAACAACAACTGAGCGAACGGGAAATGCTCTCTCACGTCGTCGAACTGCAAAAACTCAGCTATCAAGTTTATCAACTTCTTTATCAAAACGATACAGGCGAACCTGCGGCGGCGGATCTTTTAGGACAAGTCGAATCGCTCTTGACAGAAATGGCAGAATATGATAAAAAAATCGAGCCAATCCTGGAAGTAGTTAAAACAGCAGTAACCCAAGTAGTTGAAGCCGGACAGCAAATCAACGGTTACGGAGATAGATTAGAAGTAGACCCAGACCGTTTAGCAGAAGTAGAAGAAAGAGTCAGAATCTTAAAGCAAATTTGTCGAAAATACGGTCCGACATTAGCAGACGCGATCGCCCACTACGAAAAGCTACAAATCGAGCTCGCCGAACTCACCGACAGTGGTCAATCCCTCGAAGAACTAGAACAAGAATATCAAAAAGCGTCGGAAAAATTAACTCAAGAATGCCATCAACTAACTAAATTACGTCATGTAGCCGCCCAAAAACTCGAAGCCCAACTAATCGCCGAACTGAAACCCTTAGCAATGTCCAAGGTACAATTTCAGTGTCGCCTAACCGATTGTCAGCCAACCGCGATGGGTGCAGACACAGTAACATATTACTTCTCACCCAACCCAGGAGAACCCTTGCAACCATTATCAGCGATCGCCTCCGGCGGCGAAATGAGTCGTTTCCTCTTAGCACTCAAAGCCTGCTTTTCCCAAACAGACGATTATTGGGTAACACTAATCTTCGACGAAATCGATGCCGGAGTATCCGGAAAAGTCGCCCAAGCGATCGCCGAAAAACTCCATCAACTCAGTCAGCAACATCAAGTCTTGTGCGTCACCCACCAACCCCTAATCGCCGCTTTAGCAGACGTACACTTCCGCGTAGACAAGCAAATTGTAGACCAACCACTTCTCAATAACTCAGAGCAAACCAGCCAACCACAAACTCCAGACGAAGTTTCCGAATTGCGAACCGTAGTCCGCGTTACCAACTTACACGATTTAAATCGCCGCCGGGAAGAACTCGCCGAATTAGCCGGAGGACATTCAGCCAACGAAGCAAGGGCTTTTGCTGAATCTCTTCTCAGTCAAGCAGCCCATCGTCGTCAAAAGAAATAGGGATTGGGTTCAGTGAGCAGTTATCAGTTTATCCCTTAATTCCTCCTTGTCTCCCCCTCTCCCTGTCCCCAATCCCTTCCAATCCCCAATTCCCAAACAAACATTCATGAACAACTAAGGTGCAATTTTCGTTTCAACGAGTAAACTAGGGAGTAACTTCTCCCATATGTTCGAGAAAAACAACTACATTAAGAGTAAAATTCATACGATACTCACTAACCAAGCAATTATTACCCATTACTAACTAAAAGAATATGACTGCTGCATCTTCCCGACCTTCTTCCAAAGTAAGTGTTGAGCGAACAATAGATATAGTTCCCGCAGGAGCAGAGGAAAATGTCAATCAAAATTCTAGTACATCCAGTAGTGCAATTGTTACTACTAGTGGCACTTTCTCAGCATTTCTCGCTCCCCTAAATCAAGAAACCTTTAAAGAAGTTGTTACAGATGTCGAACATAAACTTCAGGTAGTCAATCAAACCCTGTCTATGCTCGATAGCGTACTTGACAGTCAAGGGTTTGATGTTATTCTCGACGAAATGCTGCGCTCGATCGCACTCAAAACAGGAGAACTCTTAGGCGCAGATCGCACTTCTATTTTCTTATTAGATGACGATCAAGACGAACTTGTTTCCATCGTTGCTAAAGGAGAACAAGGGCAAACTTTAGAAATTCGGATTCCGAAAGATAAAGGAATCGCTGGGGAAGTCGCAACCTTCAAAAAAATAGTTAATATTCCCTACGATTTTTACAACGATCCTCGCTCCCTTGCCGCTCAAGCATACGATCGCCAAAATAATTATCGTACTTACACAATGTTAGCTCTGCCTTTATTAGATGATGCAGAGGAGTTGGTGGCAGTTGTACAGTTAATTAATAAGCTCAGATCGCCTCACGATCCCGAAGCAACTTTAGATGAAAGAGTTTCTAAACAAGGCTTTACCGAAAAGGATATCAAAGTTTTTGAAGACTTTGCTCCTTCAATTCGCTTGATTCTCGAATCATCTCGCTCTTTCTATAAAGCTACTCAAAGACAACGGGCGGCTAATGCACTGATCGAAGCAACTAACTCGCTATCTCAGAGTAGCTTAGATTTAGACTCAACCCTCAAAACAGTCATGGATGCAGCTAAGAAGTTGATGAATGCCGATCGCAGCACTCTCTGGCTGATTGATGAAGAAAAAGGCGATCTCTGGACGAAAATTCCTCTCCCAAATGGAAGTTTAAAGGAATTACGCGTGCCTCTAGGTGTTGGTTTTGCAGGAAAGGTAGGCTTAACTGGAGAAACTCTCAATATTGGTTTTGATTTATACAACCATCCTGATTCAGAAAACTCGAAAAAGGTTGACCCAGAAAATGGTTATCGGACTTGTAGCTTACTGTGTATGCCAGTATACAATTCCGATGGCAAATTGATTGGTGTTACTCAGTTGGTTAACAAGGTAAAACAAGGAAATTATCCTCCTTACAATCCTGAAGATTGGCCCCAAGCACCTGATTGTTGGAAAGCTAGTTTTAATCGCAGCGATCAAGAATTTATGAAGGCTTTTAATATTCAAGCTGGTGTAGCTTTGCAAAATGCGAAACTCTTTGCTGAAGTTAAGCGCCAAGAACAAATGCAACGCGATATTTTGCGTAGTTTAACTGAAGGGGTGATTTCTACTGATAAGTCAGGAAAAATTATTGCTGCTAATGAAAAAGCCAAAGAATTATTAGGGCTACCAGAAGACGAACAGTTAGAAGGTAATGAAATTACTGAACTAATTACCATGAAAGAAGGTAACTTTTCTGAGTGGTTCCAAACAGCCTTACACGCAACGGGAAATTTGCACAAGCGAGAACAATATTACCCCGATCGCACTTTAATTTCAGCATCCGCAGACCAACATAGCGTAAATATCTCGATTAACTCGATTACAGATGTGGGCGATCGCGATCGGGTTTCTGGGGTGCTGGTGGTAATGGATGATATTTCTGATGAAAAGCGCCTTAAGAGTACAATGTATCGTTACATGACTCAAGAGTTAGCAGAAGAATTACTCAAACTCGG
Source organism: Oscillatoria salina IIICB1 (assembly GCF_020144665.1). NCBI lineage: Bacteria > Bacillati > Cyanobacteriota > Cyanophyceae > Oscillatoriales > Oscillatoriaceae > Oscillatoria > Oscillatoria salina. The sequence goes on from NZ_JAAHBQ010000007.1 coordinate 41,315, forward strand.
AGATGCGAAGTTAGGTGGCGATCGCAAAGAAGTTACGGTTCTTTTCTCCGATATTCGTAGCTATACTACCCTCACGGAAAAATTAAAGGCGGAAGAAGTGGTAGGTATGCTCAACGAGTATTTTGAGAGTATGGTCGAAGCAATCTTTAAGCATAAAGGTACTCTCGATAAATATATTGGTGATGCAATTATGGCAGTCTTTGGTTCGCCTCTACCTCTCGACGATCACGCTTGGAAAGCTGTGCAAACTGCTTTGGAGATGCGTCAACGTTTGATTGAGTTTAATGCTCGTCGTCTGGGTACGGGGAAAGAACCGATTAAAATTGGTATTGGGTTAAACTCTGATTCGGTGATTAGCGGTAATATCGGCTCTAGTAAACGAATGGAGTTTACGGCGATTGGCGATGGGGTAAACTTGGGATCTAGACTAGAAGGTGCGTCTAAACAATACGGGTGTGATATCGTTCTTTCAGAATATACTTACCGTCCCTGTACCGAAAAAATCAGAGTACGCGAACTCGATCGCATTCGGGTTAAGGGGAAAAAACAACCAGTGTCTATTTATGAATTAGTCGGTTTGCAAAATGACCCGATTGATTCAGATACAGAGCAAATTATTGAACTTTATCACAAGGGACGGGAATACTACCTCAATCGTAAATTTGCCTTGGCGATCGCTCAATTTGCTACTGTTATGGAAATTGACAGTAGCAACAAAGCCGCTAAACTCCATCTCGAACGTTGTCAGCATTTTCTCCAAAATTCTCCTCCTGAAGATTGGGATGGTGTTTGGGATCTAACCTCGAAGTAAAGACTAAAATTTCACTTCTGTTAATTTTTCTCTATTTATCTTTGGTAGTTTGTTGTTTGTCGATCGCCAGCAAAACTAACTTCAAACCTTCTCCATTACCACAAAATCAAAATTTTGTCAAGGGAGAAGATGTGGATTTGTTGATTTACCGCTCGTTAGTCAGGCACATCAGTGAGAACAAATGACAAATGACCAAGATGATTAGCTTCGACAACCAGCAGATGAAGAAATTCTGGTTCCGAAAACTAAAAAATGTTACCCAAACGATTCCTCTGTTAGGAATTATCGGCGCGATCGCCACCAGTATTTTGGCAGCGAGAAACGTCGGTTGGCTAGAATCCTGGGAACTAAGCGCCTACGACCAAATGATGCGTTTGCGTCCAGAACTAGCACCAGACGATCGCTTGCTGATTGTCGAAGTCACAGAAGCCAATATTCAACAACAACAGCAGTGGCCCCTATCAGATCGATTAATCCATCAAGTCTTGACAAATCTCAAAAAACACGATCCAGTAGCAATAGGCTTAGATATCTATCGAGATTTGCCCGTAGAACCAGGTCACGCCGAATTCACAGCCCAGATCTCAGGCAGCGATCGCCTAATTTTAGTTTGTAAAGAAAGCGACAAAGATAGTCCTGGGGTACCTGCACCAAGTGCAATTGACAAAGACCAAGTTGGCTTTGCCGATATCGTCGTCGATCCAGGTGGGATTGTCCGCCGAGGGCTAATATTTCAGCAAATTGGCGAAAACTCTCCCTGTACTAGTCCTTTAGCCCTAAGCTTTCAACTAGCAAGACGCTATCTCCAAACCCTCGGTATCGAACCAGAAAAAACCTCAACCAACGATCTACTTTTCGGGACAAAAACATTCAAATTACTAGAACCAAATTCAGGAGGTTATAACCAAATAGACAACCGAGGCGGTCAAATTCTCCTCAATTATCGCTCTTGGGGATACGGAGCGCCCAGCATCACATTAGATGATGTACTCCAAGAGAAGATTTCTCCCGAACAAATCAAAAATAAAATCGTTTTAATTGGCGTAACCGCAAAAAGCATCGACGATGCCTTTTACACCCCCTTCAGTGCAGGTCGCGCCGAAAGTCAAAAAATGCCTGGGGTAGCAGTTCACGCCCAATTAACCAGTCAAATTATCAGTGCAGCTTTAGGAGAAAGAAATTTGCTGTGGTATTGGTCAGACTGGGTAGAAATAATTTGGATTTGTAGTTGGTCGTTTTTAGGAGGAATCGTTGGTTATCGGGCGCGTCATCCCCTACAGCTAGCAATCGCCGAAACAGGAACGCTAGTAGTGTTATTAGGAACCACAGCCAGTGCTTTTGTCCTCGGAGCTTGGCTACCAGTAGTACCATCAGTATTAGGATTAATCGGCAGTTCAGGTGGTGTCCTAGCCTACACAGCTAATCAAGAAAGCAAAGAACGTCAAGCGATCGCCCGTCAAATTCAACAACAAACCAAAGATATCGCCCTACTGCAACAACTTTTAAAAGAAAGAGAAAACACTTCCTCAGTACCCAGCCAGACACACAGTTATACCAGTCATAGTGAAATCACCGGAATACCCCCCGAAGCAGAAGAAGACGAAAATACCGCGATCGCTTCTGCGGATGCAATTTGGAAAACAAGTTTCTCTTTAACTAGCTCATTACTCGCCGGACGATATAAAATTACCGAAGCCCTTGGTGCAGGAGGATTTGCCTCTACTTATCTCGCCCAAGATACCCACCGTCCCGGTTATCCCGATTGCGTCGTCAAAAAATTACAACCCGCTCATCGAGATCCCACCTTCTTAGCAGTAGCAAGAAGACTTTTTCATACTGAAGCAGAAATTCTCGAAAAACTGGGCAATCATCCCCATATTCCCCGACTCTTAGCTCACTTTGAAACCGAAAACCAAGAATTCTATTTAGTTGAAGAATACATCCCCGGACAGCTTCTTAGTGAAGAATTATCCAACTCCGGAGTTTTCGATGAAACCCGTACCATCGAAATGCTCAAAGAAATTTTATCAATTCTCATTTATATCCACGATCGCGGCGTAATTCACCGCGACCTCAAACCAAGTAATATTATTCGTGACTCAGAAAAAAATCGCTTAGTCTTGATCGACTTTGGCGCAGTTAAAGAAATTCAACCCCAAGACCAACATAACGCCAGACATCCAGAACTTACAGTCGCGATCGGGACGCGAGGTTACACACCACCCGAACAACTAGCAGGACAGCCAAATTTTAGCAGCGATATTTATGCTTTGGGAGTCATTGCCATTAATGCACTCACCGGATTACGTCCAAATCAACTAGAATGCGATCGCCACACAGGTAATCTCAAATGGCGACATTTAGTAAATGTTGGTGAAGAATTAGCAAAAATTATTGACAAAATGGTTTGCTATCACTTTGTGGAAAGATATCAATCTGCGGCTGAGGTACTCAAGGAATTGCCTTAACTGACACCTAACTTTGCCAAAACAGGCTTTGTCGAAACCACGTGGCGATCTAAGCCTAACTCTTTTGGCGTAATCCCCAAAGCCAAACCCACAAGCTGAGGTAAATGGAGAACAGGTAAACCCAACCGACGTTGAATCACCTGAGAAACCTCCGGCTGACGAGAATCAAGATTAAGATGGCACAAAGGACAAGGAGTCACCAAACAATCAGCACCAGCCGCGATCGCCGCTTCCACTTGTTTGCCAGCCATTTGAAAAGACTGTTCCCGAGCATAACTCGAAATCGGCCAACCACAGCACTGAGTACGTCCGCAATAATCCACAGCCGTAGCCCCAACCACACGAAAAACATTTTCCATTGACTGAGGATTAAACGGATCGTCATCAGGCAGCGATTTTTGCGCCCTAAGTAAATAACAGCCGTAAAAAGAAGCACACTTCAAATTCGTTAACTGGCGCGTAACTTTAGCTTGCAGAGCATCCAACCCATAATCACCAACTAGCGCCCAAAGTAAATGTTTAACCTCCGTAGTACCGCGATAAGGAGAACAACCTTCTGCGTGTAATAACTCATTAATTTGCGCTACATAACCAGGATTATTTCGTTGAGATTCCTTCAAACTCTCATCAACATGACCAATCACACCCTGACAAGTGCTGCAATGAGTCAAAAGAGGCAAATTCAATGATTCAGCCAAAGCCAGATTACGAGCATTAACCGTATCTTCCAAAAGCTGAGAATCTTCCTTATAAGTACCCGAACCACAACAAGCAGCCTTTTTCAACTCAATCAACTCAATTCCCAGAGTTTTCGCAACTGCTGCTGTAGACAAATAAAGCTCGCGGCAAGCGCCTTGAGCAACACAGCCAGGGAAATATGCGTATTGAAGCATTTTTGCGGACATAACAAAAGATCTATTTAGCTTAAGTCAATTATTTTCACAATCGCTCTTCTATCATCGCTTTTTAGCTCGGCTTTTGGGCAAAACAGAAAATTTGCTTTCACAGATTAACCGCTCACCCGATCAGCTCGCCTCCAGTGAAACCATTGCTTGGAACGTACCTCTTTCCGATAAGATGAAAAATGCAAAAGAACTGTCAAGCTTAAAACAATCAGTTCGCTTATCCAGGTTGAAAAAGACTTATGAACCAAGAAATTTTTGCTAGAGTCAAGAACATCGTTGTCGAACAATTAGCAGTTGATGACGAACAAGTAAAAGCTGAAGCCAGCTTTGCCAATGACTTAGGAGCAGATTCCCTAGATGTCGTCGAATTGGTAATGGCTCTAGAAGAAGAATTCGATATCGAAATTCCAGACGAAGCAGCAGAGAAAATTGACACCGTAGGCAAAGCAGTAGACCACATTAGTGACAAAGTGGCAGCCTCAGCATAAAGATCGTGCTTCAAGAGCGCTTAGTCGCTAAACCAATATTTTCTCCATCAAGCTGCATTCTGAGGGAAAATATCCTCATAACACAAGAATCATGACAAATTTGCCACTAAAACGAGTTGTTGTCACGGGTCTCGGTGCGATTACCCCGATTGGAAACAACCTCTCCGAATATTGGGAAGGTTTGATCGAGGGGCGCAATGGGATTGATTTGATTAGTTCATTTGACGCTTCCCACCATGCTAGTAAAATTGCTGGTGAAGTCAAGGGTTTCGATCCCCACGACTACTTGGAACGCAAAGAAGCAAAACGAATGGATCGCTTTGCTCAGTTTGCCATAGCCGCCAGCACGCAGGCACTTGCTGACGCAGAATTTGTCATCAACGACCTAAATGCAGAACAGATAGGTGTACTAATTGGTACGGGCATTGGCGGCATCAAAGTCATGGAAGAGCAACAACAAGTGTATCTTTCTCGCGGTCCCGATCGCTGTAGTCCCTTCATGGTACCAATGATGATTGCTAACATGGCAGCAGGTTTGACGGCGATTCATACCGGAGCAAAAGGACCTAATTCTTGTACTGTAACTGCCTGTGCGGCTGGATCTCATGCTATTGGTGATGCCTTTCGCTTGATTCAGAGAGGGTATGCTCAAGCGATGCTCTGCGGTGGGGCAGAAGCAGCCATAACACCTTTGACAGTAGCAGGTTTTGCCGCAGCGCGGGCTTTGTCCACCCGCAATGACGATCCGACTCACGCCTGTCGTCCTTTCGATCGCTCTCGCGATGGTTTTGTCATTGCAGAAGGATCTGGTATCCTCCTGTTGGAAGAATTAGAACACGCTCTTGCTCGTAATGCGAAAATTTACGCGGAAATTTTGGGTTATGGTATGACTTGTGATGCCTATCACATGACTTCGCCAGTACCAGATGGACGAGGCGCTACTCGGGCAATTGAGCTAGCTCTCAAAGATGCTAATCTCACTCCAGATCGAATTGATTACATTAATGCTCACGGTACTAGTACCCAAGCTAATGATGTAACTGAAACTAAGGCAATTAAAAAAGCTCTTGGTGAAAGTGCTTATAAGGTAGCAATTAGTTCTACCAAATCGATGACAGGTCATTTGTTGGGAGGATCGGGAGGTATCGAAGCGGTGGCGACAGCGATGGCGATCGTTAACGATCGCCTTCCGCCGACGATTAATTTAGCTAATCCCGATCCTGGATGCGATTTGGATTACGTGCCGAATAACAGCCGCAACCAAACTGTAGAAGTAGCTTTGTCTAATTCTTTTGGTTTTGGCGGTCATAATGTTACCTTAGCTTTTAAGAAATACAGGCGCGGATAATCGGACAATGGCATTCGGTAATGGGGTAATTGCCTTTTCGATCGGCAAGAAATGAACTGTAGAGAGATTATTGATTTTTTTTCAATAGTTGAATCAGTGGCATCAAATTTATCGATCCCAAACCCCATTACCCGATCGCCATCTCCTACCTGAAAATTAGCTAGTCTTGTCCGCCACTCCCGAAGGATGGGATGATGGAAATGACGCTTGGGGCATCCACAGCTATAAACTTAGGGTAAACGTTGACAAAACCAACCCTAATAAGCTATTTGTCACCCTTGTTACACCAGATTTTTGCGCGTGCGATCGCGCACTAGTAGTTCAGTTTAACAGAAACAATTATGGTCGCTGCTACTCAATCACTCGAAGAACTTTGCATTAATTCAATCCGTTTTTTAGCAATTGACGCTGTCGAAAAAGCAAATTCTGGTCATCCAGGGTTGCCGATGGGCGCTGCTCCAATGGCGTTTGTGCTTTGGGATCGCTTGATGCGCTACAATCCCAAAAATCCCCAATGGTTTAATCGCGATCGCTTTATCCTTTCGGCTGGTCATGGCTGTATGTTACAGTATGCCTTGCTTTATCTGACTGGTTACGACAGCGTGACTATTGATGATATTAAGCAGTTCCGTCAGTGGGAGTCGAAAACCCCCGGACACCCGGAAAATTTCATGACTCCTGGCGTGGAAGTAACGACAGGACCTTTGGGACAGGGAATTGCTAACGGTGTCGGCATCGCAATGGCAGAAGCTCATTTGGCTGCTAAATTTAATAAACCAGATATCGAGCTTGTAGACCACTATACCTATGTGATTTTGGGTGATGGCTGCAACATGGAAGGTGTTTCTGGAGAAGCTTGTTCTCTGGCTGGACACTTAGGACTGGGTAAATTAATTGCCCTTTACGATGATAATCACATCTCTATTGATGGTTCGACGGATTTAGCTTTTACTGAAGATGTTGGTAAGCGTTTTGAAGCTTACGGTTGGCACGTTCAGCACGTGGAAAATGGTAATACTGACCTCGACGCAATTCACAAAGCGATCGAACAAGCTAAAGCTGTTACCGATAAGCCTTCTTTAATTAAGGTTACAACTACGATCGGTTACGGTTCTCCTAACAAAGCTAACTCCCATGATGTTCACGGATCTGCCCTCGGTGCGGATGAAGTGAAAGCGACTCGCGAACACATGGGTTGGGAATACCCAGAATTTGAAGTTCCTGAAGATGCACTCAAGCACTTCCACAAAGCTGTAGATCGCGGTGCGAAGTACGAAGAACAGTGGAACAGTCTTTGGACTCGTTATCAGAGTGAATATGCTGAAGAAGCTGCTGTCTTAGCGCGGATGATGAAAGGCGAACTACCTGAAGGTTGGGATAAAGTTCTGCCTACTTATACTCCCGAAGACAAGAAAGATGCTACCCGCAACCAATCTGGTAAAGTTCTCAATGCTTTAGCAGGAGTTTTACCGGAACTTATTGGTGGTTCGGCGGATTTGGCTCCTTCTAACAAAACTTTACTCAAATCAGATAAAGATTTCCAAAAAGGCGCTTACGAAAACCGTAACCTGCGTTTTGGTGTCCGCGAACATGGAATGGGCGCAATTTGTAACGGTATCGCCCTACATGGTTCGGGGTTAATTCCTTACGGTGCTACTTTCCTTGTCTTTACTGATTATATGCGGGCATCGATTCGCTTGTCGGCATTGTCTAATGCTGGTGTAATCTGGGTAATGACTCATGACTCGGTAGCATTGGGTGAAGATGGTCCGACACACCAACCAATCGAGCATATTCCCTCGCTACGTGCAATTCCCGATCTAGTAGTTATCCGTCCTGCCGATGGTAACGAAACTTCTGGCGCTTACAAAGCAGCGATCGAAAGTCGCGATACCCCTACTTTAATCGCTTTATCGCGACAAGGTTTACCGAATTTAGCTGGAAGTTCGATTGAAAATACTACTAAGGGCGCTTATGTGCTTTCTTGTGGTAATCCTCCTGAAGAAATCGAAGTAATTTTAATCGGTACTGGTTCGGAAGTACATTTGTGCGTCAATGCAGCCGAAAAATTACGGGCTGAGGGTAAGAAAGTTCGTGTGGTTTCGATGCCGAGTTGCGAGTTGTTTGAAGCACAAAGCGACGAGTATAAGGAGTCTGTTTTACCTGCTAGCGTGAAGAAGCGTTTAGTTGTTGAAGCAGGTTCTAGCTTCGGTTGGTGTCGTTATTTTGGTGCTGAAGGTGCTAGTATCAGCATCGATCGCTTCGGTGCTTCTGCTCCTGGTAATGTGGCTTTAGAAAAGTTTGGCTACACTGTTGATAATGTGGTGGCTCAAGCTAAGAAATTGTTGGGATAAATTTGCTAAGTTTTTCTCGATTTAGTTTTTAATTTTACTGTAGAGACGTTGCACGCAACGTCTCTACAAGTTTATTGGCTTACTTGCAAGAGTTAAGATAGAAAATCTGGTCGTGCTTGTTGAGTAGAGTGGAGAATTTGCGCGAGTTTTGACCAATCTTCTTCTTCGATGAGTTGGATAATTTCATCGAGATTTTCGCGGTAGTTATGAAGCGATCGCAAAACTTCCGGACGATTATATTTTGCCATCATTACTCCTAATTCGGGATTGCCACCACCGACGCGCGAGGTATCCCGAAAACCAGAACTGGCTAAGTTTTTGGCTAATGCTAACACAGTGGGATTAGTTTCGCCCAGACTCGCAGCAAGCAAAGCTGCACTTACCATCACTGGGAGGTGAGAAATCCAACTCACAGCGCGATCGTGTTCTTCGGGACTGCAAAAATAAACCTTACAACCGAGAGAAATCGCAACTTCCTCTACCTTTTTAATTGCTGCAACCGGAGTAGATTCAATAGGAGTAATCACATAAGGTGCATCCAGAAACAAATTCTTTTGAGCCGCTTCGATACCTTGTGCGGCTGTTCCCGCCATGGGATGTCCGCCAACAAAATTTTGCCACAAACTGGTACAAGTTTGAGTAGTTGCCAGCTTAACCGAACCCACATCAGTGACAATAGTTTCCGGAGCCAAATAATCTTTTAGTTTAGCCACAGTCGGAGCGATCGCCGCGATCGGCGTACAAATAAAAACAATATCCACTGCGCCTAAATCCTGTAAACTAACGCTAGCACGATCGACCGCACCCCTCTCAAGGGCAATTTCACAAGTGCGTCGGGAGCGAGAAACCCCGATCGTCTCCCAGGAGTGCGATCGCAATTCTAAACCTAAAGAACCGCCAATTAACCCTAGCCCAACAATTCCTATTTTCATCTGTCAAATTTCCCTCGGTAGCGCTTGGTGTAACAATTCCGATTCGGGACAATTGTAAATCTGGAGAGAACGTCACCGCATTTTACACCTGAGTTGGTTACTTCTATCCTGAGAGCCAAATTTTCCGGTAATTAATCCCAAAATGCCTTCAATCGTTTTTACTTGGCTCTGTGAGTACAGTAATTACACTGTTCTAGATATTTCCCTTTGAGTGTAAGTTTAAAATATTAGCAGAAAAATGGCGCGGGAAAACTTCGTCCTTTGACAACGAGGATGCCCCTTGTGCCTCAATTACTTTTCTGTATCAAGTATGGTAATGTAAATACTATCAAATAGGTCGATAAAATGATAGTTTTTGAGTTTAAAGTAAAAGCCAAGCAAACTCAATATGTTGCTATTGATGAGACGCTCCGAACAGCTCAGTTCGTTCGTAATCAGTGCTTGCAATACTGGATAGATAACCGAGGTATTAATAAGTACGACCTCAATAAATATTGTGCAGTATTAGCCAAAGAGTTTAGCTTTGCCCAAGAACTAAACTCCCAAGCCAAACAAGCATCAGCAGAAAGAACCTGGTGTGCTATCAGTCCTTTTTCCGCAAACTGCCGGCAGAAAGTAAAAGGGAAAAAAGGTGGGACTCGATTCAAGCAAAACAGTCACTCTGCTGAGTACAAATCAATAGATTCTCAGTTATCTGAAAATCAAAAAACTGTTAACTTTGCTGACAAAAAAGAAAAAGAAAAATTAAAATATCAAGAAACCGATGACCTTAACTTTTTCCGAGGCAGGATAGTCAAAGTTTAGAAAATGACCGGAATATTTTGCTCATAAATATGGAAAAGTGACAATAGCAGTATCACCTCACTGGACTTCCCCAGATTGTCCACGATGCAAACAGAGAGTCAAACAATCCCTCTAGAAAACCTAAAACAAGAAGGAAGCCTTATTTTTCGATGAACGTTACAGAACTTGGTGGTAAATATGCCGCCGGAGTCAGAGACTTTGCTAATGTCAATCTTAGTGAAGCAAATCTGAGCGGTATTAATCTCAGTGGTGCAAATTTGAGCGAGGCTAACCTAAATGTAGTCAACCTCAGTGGTGCAAATTTGAGCGGTGCTAACCTGGAACGAGCCAAACTAAATGTGGCTCGATTAAGCGGAATCAATCTTTCACGAGCAAAATTAAATCAAGCAGTGCTTAATGTAGCTAATTTAATTCGCGCCGATTTAGGGGAAGCCGAATTAATTGAAGCAGCTTTAATTCGGGCTGAGTTGATTCGTGCTGAACTTAGTGGCGCAAATCTCAGAAATGCCAATCTCAATGGGGTAGATTTAAGAGAGGCAACACTGAGATACGCGAATCTGAGCGGCTGCAATTTAAGTGAAGCAAATCTACGCGGTGCCTTCCTGACTTCAGCTATTTTAGAGGGAGCAACCATGAATGGGGCTAATTTATGCCGTTGCGACCTAAGTGCTGCTAATTTAAGGGAAGCAGAACTGCGCCAAGTAGATTTGAGTCGTGCGGATCTCAATGGAGCAGATTTACGAGGAGCAAATTTACGTTGGGCAGATTTGAGCGGGGCTTCGTTACGTTGGGCAGATTTGAGCGAAGCTAAATTAAGCGGAGCTAGTTTAATTGGGGCAGATTTGACTAATGCTAATTTACTGAATGCGAGTTTAGTTCATGCTAATTTGACTCAGGCAAGGTTAATTAAAGCTGATTGGGTAGGAGCAGATTTAACCGGGGCGACGCTGACAGGGGCTAAACTGTATGCAGTTTCTCGCTTTGGCTTAAAAACCGAAGGAATGACTTGTGAGTGGGTTGATTTGTCCCCAGAAGGCGATCGCAGCGAGATTTATCATTTTACTTCCGAAAGGGCGAAAAAGTTTTTTAATGAAACTTTACCCACAGTGGAAATTCTCATTGATGCTCCTTTGGATTTCCACGCTCATGTCGCCATTGCTTCTATTTATCAACAAATTGTTTCTCTGTATCCAGGAATTAAAAGACCTCCAACAATTGAAGTAAGTTCTCGACGCACGGCGATAACTTTTAGCGTCGATAGCAATGACCGACTTTTTACTACTGCTTATCTAGCAGTAATTCCCTTCGCTGACGCACAAGCCAGCCATCGCAATTTAATTGCTTTGGTTCATACTTTACAATCTCAAGATCGAAATGTTCTCAGTCTCAGGAAATATCAAAGGATTAAACAAATCAGTATCTCTTTAAATCGAGCGATCGCTAAACTCAACCAATTTGAGCTTCCTAACTTGGATCGTCTTCCGGCTGAAAGTGCTAATTTTTTCCAAGCTCCTACTCAAACAGTTTTAACTAACTCGAATGACCAAACTCTAGAAATCTATCGTCGTCCAGTTTTTGGTAAGCGTTTAATGCAGCAATCTAACTTATATCACCGGGCGAAAAAAACTTCTCAGTCTCGCTCCTCCGAGGCGACTTTACCTTCAGTGAAAACGGCGATCGAATTTATCCGAGAGTTAGACGAACCAGAGCAAGTTAACCAAGGCTAGAAAGTCCTGACTGAATTGGTTTTCAGACTACCCCATCTTCGCTTACCATTACTACAAGCTAGGATTGGTAAGGACGAGCGAAGATTAAATGACCATGAAAGCGATCATTGAGGCAAAAGTTCATACCTCCCTGCGTGCTTTGCTACGAGAAACTGAATCAGTTCGCTGGCTGCATCATTTGACGATGGCTAGGTTGGTAGCGCGAGCCTTGCGTAACGATCGCCATGCTTTAATTCAAACGGGAAGCTCTCAGGAGCGATATTGTCTGAGTTATTTAACACCAGCACTACTTTGGAGCGAACCAGTAATCTTAGTCACACCCCAAAGATCCCATCAAAGATTAGGGAAATCAATTCAGTGGTTACAAGAATGGTTAGAAACAGATAAACCCATCGAAATTGGCTCTCATTTCCCGGATACAGATAATTTCCAAGGCTTAATCCTGACAACTCCACAAGCTTGGTTAAGCGATCGCTTGGAAAATCAAAAGCGTTTTCCCCAACATATTCCCACAATTATCGATCGCGCTGACGAACTTGAAGATTGGACTCGCGAACAACTCACGATTAGTATTCAGCCTCAAGACTGGGATGCTTTGATGAGTCAATATCCTCGCCAGCAAGAAGAAATTCGCGACTTACGAGTACAATTGACTAAAGCAATCTTTGGACATCCTCAAAATCCTTACTGTAGCTGTTTACTCTCCGTCCCCGAACAAAAAATCTTACAGCAGTTATTTCAAACTTTAAGTCAAGATCCCCAATGGCATTCTCACACTGGAGTAGTTCGCGATTATCAAGTCCAATTCCAGCAACCAGGACAAATGCTCTGGGCATCTATTGCTAGAGATCTCGGACAGTTTACACTTCACATCGCACCACTAGAAGTAAGTACAGCTTTACAATCAATTTGGTCGCAGCAACCAGTAGTGTTGATTGGCTGTCCTCTAGATCGAGAACGCTCTGCACCAATATATCGTCAAAAGTTAGGTTTGCCTGAATTAACTACACTCAAATTTGCACCCGATCGCCAAAATGAATATATTCGTCTTTACTTACCCTATCGGCTACCTATGCCGAATACGCCCGGATTTCAAAATGCCCTACTGCCACAAATTCATACTTTAGTTCGCATTTGTCCCAGAGCAAATCAACCAATTGTCCTTTTAATTGACGATGTGCCGCTTAAAGCTCAAATCGGGGCAAATATAGCAGGTGAGTTTGGTTCGCGAGTCCAAGTAGAAAAAATCAATCTTCCAGTTAATGGCATTTTAGTCACTGGTTGGGAATTCTGGATTGCCAATCAAGATTTGTTTCCTCCTCCTCAACTGCTAGTCATTGCTACGTTACCAATTCCTTCCTTAGAAAATCCTCTTGTCGCAGCCCAAGTCACCGCCTTAAAAAGCCAGCGTCTTAACTGGTTTGACTCTTATTTGTTACCAACCGCTTTGCACCAACTACAACGGGCGATCGTACCTTTACGAGAATCTCGTGGAGTTGTGGCTTTGCTGGATAACCGAGTTAATTTTCGCAGCTACGGTAAGAAAATTTTAACTGCTCTCGAACCTTTCGCCCGCATTAACTACCTCGATGCTAGTTGGTTTGAGTCTTCAAGTTAGTTTGTCAATTTACTGGTAACTAGTAACTCCTAAGCGCTATCATATTTCCCAGAAATAGATTCTATGAGAAAATTTTTATGGGTGAAGCTAAACGCCGTAAAGAGGCATTAGGAGACAAATACGGTCAAGAACAAACGATTCTTCCCTGGCTACCAATTACCAAATCTCAAGCGCAAATGTTTTACAAGTGGACGACGACTGGCGCTTGGATTGGGATTGGCTTGATGGTAGCTTTTTGGTTAATCGTCAGAATTATTGGACCTGGTTTTGGTTGGTGGCAAGTTCAATAGTTAACAGTTAAAGGACTAAACTCAGTTCGTAGTGAGGACTAAAGTCCTCCAATTCCCCAAAAAGTTCGTAGTGAAAACTAAAGTCCTCCAATTCCCAAAAAGTTCGTAGTGAAAACTAAAGTCCTCCAATTCCCAAAAAGTTCGTAGTGAGGACTTTAGTCCTCTAAATTCCCCAAAGAGTTCGTAGTGAAAACTAAAGTCCTCCAATTCCCCAAAAAGTTCGTAGTGAAAACTAAAGTCCTCCAATTCCCAAAGAGTTCGTAGTGAGGACTTTAGTCCTCCAATTCCAGAAACTAATGGCTAAATTCTTTGGGGAGAATTTAATTTAATGCCAATGGCGCTAAAGCGGTGATTTAGTCCTGTAATAATTTTGCACTTGTAATCGCTAACTGACGACCAATTTCCGCGATCGCTGTTTGTTGTTTTTCGTCTTTAAGTTTACCCTCTTCGCTAAATGCTTGGAAAGCGTTGGGAATTGCTTTTTGCTCCGGGATAACCAACACGCCAATACTTGACAAAATCGAACGAATGTGAGACAAACCTCGTAAACCACCTAAACCCCCAGGTGAAGTAGCCATCAACGCCGCAATTTTTCCTCGAAAACAAGTTAAAGCCATTGGTGCTTCTCCGGGTTCTGGTCGTGAAGCCCAATCAATGACATTCTTAAGTAAAGGAGTAATCGAACTGTTGTATTCCGGAGAAGCGATCGCGAAGGCATGATGTTCTTTGAGGAGGGTTTTGAACTTAAGGACATTTTCTGTTAGTCCCTCCTTAGCTTCCAAATCTTGGTCGAAAAGCGGCATCGGCAGCTCGCGCAAATCCAGATAAGTAACCTCTGCACCCGCCATTTTTGCCCCCTCAGCCGCGATTTTCACCAGCATCTTGTTAAAAGAAGCTTCGCGGGCGCTACCAGCAAAAGCGAGAATTTTCGGTGGAGTAGTCATGAGGAAATTACCAGCTACTAGACAAAAGTTATGATAAGCGATCGCGCAAGTGTAAACATAATCATAATTTTTCAGCGATCGCCGAAGAGCGCAAATCTTCCAAAAACACTATTAAGAATAGCCAGTTTCCAGCCACAATGAGTACAGAATAACAATTACGGAAGTGGTTAAATTGGAAAAGAAGTAACCCAGAGATCGAGAAGCTGTTATCTTCGATACTGTTGAACTTATCCTTCAGCAGGTTAAGTAAGAGTTGCGTAAGCACGCCAATTAGTCACAATAGTTGCACAAGCACCAGGAGTATAGATAACCCGTGCAGACAAATATTCCCATCAAAGAAACCATAATTCAAGTAGAAGACGATCGCACAGGCATGAGCGTGGAAACCCTCAAGCGAGCCTTTGCTGATAGTCTTTTCTATACCCAAGGCAAGTACGAATCCATAGCAACTCTCAAAGACTATTATCTAGCGCTCGCGCACATGGTACGCGATCGCTTGATTCACCGCTTTCTCAAAACGGCAGAAACATACGCAAGGACAAATGTCAAGAGAGTTTGTTACTTATCAGCAGAGTTTTTGACAGGTCGTCACTTAGAAAATAATCTGATTAATCTCGGTATTGATGAGTCTGTGCGTAAGATCGTCGAGGAAACTGGACTCAAGCTGGAAGATTTGATCGAACAAGAAGAAGACCCCGGTTTAGGAAATGGAGGTTTAGGAAGGCTAGCGGCTTGCTTCCTCGACTCAATGGCTAGTTTAGAACTACCTGCGGTTGGTTATGGCATTCGCTACGAATTTGGTATTTTCCACCAAGCGATCAAAGATGGCTGGCAGATAGAAATCCCCGATAAATGGCTGCGCTATGGCAATCCTTGGGAAATTCAGCGTCCGGAAGCCACAGTCGAGGTCAAATATGGGGGACATACCGAAATTCAACATGATGACAAAGGCCATCCCTGCGTCAAGTGGATTCCAGAGCGCACAGTGACAGCAATGCCTTATGATACGCCGATTCCGGGATATAACACCAACACTGTTAATGCCTTACGTTTGTGGAAAGCAGAAGCCAGCGATACTGAAGAATTTGACTTCGATGCTTTTAACGCTGGCGACTACGATGGTGCAGTCGCCCGGAAAATGGGTTCGGAAACCATTTCTAAGGTACTTTATCCGAACGATAATACTCCTCAAGGAAGACAATTACGTCTAGAACAGCAATTTTTCTTCGTTTCCGCATCATTACAGGATATTATCCGCAATCACTTGCACACTAATCCGAACGTAGATAACTTACATGAAAAAGTCGCCATTCAGCTCAACGATACTCACCCGGCGGTAAGTATTGCAGAAATGATGCGTTTGCTGATTGACGAACAAAATCTGGATTGGGATAAAGCTTGGAGAATTACGCAAAAAACCTTTGCTTATACTAACCATACTTTGCTGCCAGAAGCCTTAGAACGTTGGTCAGTAGATTTGTTTGGTTCTCTATTACCCCGACATTTAGAAATTATCTACGAAATTAACCATCGTTTCTTGGAAAATATCCGCACTTGGTATCCAGGGGATAAGAAGCGTTTAGAACGTTTGTCAATTATTGAGGAATATCCGGAGAAGTCAATCCGGATGGCGCACTTAGCTTGTATTGGTTCCCACGCAGTTAACGGCGTAGCAGCTTTACATACTGAACTGCTCAAAAAAGATACGCTCCGCGATTTTGCCCAATTGTGGCCCGAAAAGTTCTACAACAAAACTAATGGAGTCACTCCCCGACGCTGGATTTTACAAAGTAACCCCAAGCTAGCTCAACTGGTGACAGAAAAAATTGGCTCTAATTGGGTGAAGCACTTGGATGAATTTAAGCGTCTAGAAGCTTTTGCTGACGATGTTGAATTTCGCTCTCGCTGGCAGGAAATTAAGCTACAAAATAAGCAAACTTTGGCAGACTACATTCTCCATACGATGGGTATTGAAGTAGATGTCAATTCGATCTTTGATGTCCAAGTCAAGCGGATACACGAGTACAAGCGCCAGTTGTTAAACGTCCTGCATATCATCACGCTTTACAATCAGATTAAGCAAAATCCAGCGTTGGAAGTGGTTCCCCGAACGTTTATTTTTGGCGGTAAAGCAGCTCCAGGCTACTTCATGGCAAAATTAAATATCAAACTGATTAATGCTGTTGCTGATGTAGTTAATGACGATCCGGACGTGCATGGTCGTTTGAAAGTCATTTTCTTACCCAACTTTAACGTTTCTCTTGGTCAGAAAATTTACCCCGCCGCCGAACTTTCCGAGCAAATTTCCACTGCTGGTAAAGAAGCTTCGGGTACGGGTAACATGAAGTTTGCTATGAATGGCTCGTTGACGATTGGGACTCTTGACGGAGCGAATATCGAAATCCGCGAACAAGTAGGAGCAGAAAACTTCTTTCTCTTTGGTTTGACTGCCGAAGAAGTTGGGGAGTTGAAACGTCAGGGATATAACCCGATGGACTACTACCAAAATAACTCTGAACTCAAACAGGTTATCGATCGCATTGCTACAGGTTATTTCTCCCACAGTGATTCGGAATTGTTCAAACCATTGCTTGACTCGTTGCTATACGGCGATCGCTTTATGCTTTTGGCTGATTATCAAGCTTACGTTGACTGTCAACAACAAGTTAGTGAAGCTTATAAAGATCGGGAAAATTGGTTGCGAATGTCAATTCTCAATGCTGCACGCATGGGTATTTTCTCTTCCGATCGCCCAATTAAAGAGTATGCTGATGAAATCTGGCAGATTGAGCCTCTCAAAGTTGAACTTGGAGAATACGATCAAGAAACCGCAGGTTTGAAGGTGCAAAAACAATAAGTAATTTTTTCAACTACCCCACCCTGCATTCCGCAGAGGGTGGGGATTGAGAAAACTAATTTCTCCAGACAACTGTCGAATAGATTGTTAATTTCCTTATACAATCTCCTTATATGTCTGTCTATTTTTATTTATCTATTTCGTCTCGATACTGACAAAAGTGCCTTCAGTAATAAAATTTTTTTTTCTTAATTTCGGTGTTAAAATTTTCGCTGTTAGTCTTGTAACCAAAAGGTTCTGAACCCTTTTCGTGCTAGTGTATCTGGCTATTGTGGAGATGGAAAGTTGTTTAAATGTAGTTACTGATACTGGTCAAACTCTAACAGTCAAGCTAAAAAAGTTCATAGTGGTAACACACTGCTTTCTTTCGTTTTCACCGGCACTGGCTATTTACTTAGTCCCAATTTTGCCCAAGAGAATTCTTAAGAAAGTATTAAAAGGTCTAGAATTAGGTGTGGTGTTTGGAGGAAAAAAGTGTTTCTAAGACTCGCACAGCAGCACCGTCAATTTGTCAAGGATTTGGTAATGAATCTTCAAGCTCTAGCAACTGTCTTGGAGAATAGGGGCTATCTGGCTTCTTGCTATACCTGTGGCAGCCAAATGAATAGTGCATCGTTCATGGTTAGTTTAGGCGATAATCATTTAATTCGCTTTTTAGTGTCAGATTATGGTATTACCTGGACTGAAATGCGCGATGACCGAGAATTGATGAAATTGGAAGGGGCTGAAGCAATTAGTCAACTTCAGGATTTAGCGAACCTAGTTAAGTATCATATAGAACCTTCGCCATCAGGTCGAGAACAATCCAAAGCAAGTGTCAGGCAAATGCACGTCTCTTAAGTAGTTTTCTAGAGGAGCGAAACAGAGATTACCAATGCCCAAACTCGCAATCTTACTATCTGCCCTAGACAAGGAAATTATTCTGAGTCTAGGGTTTGCTCTTGGGTAAGACTGTTGCTGTGGCTGTGAGGGAGATTTAGAGAGGGCGATCGCCTTTCTCTTGCCAAATTACTTAACTTATGTATATGAGTATTTACAAAAGTTCTTAAAAAGAAAATAAAGAAAATATTATGAAATCAAACTTTGCTCTCATTTCAAGAGATGATAATTAAAGTTCAAAGGGAGTCAGCCCAGATAAAGACCCTCAATAGATAAAACCAAATCAAATTTAAATAGGGTCAGCCCCAATAAAGACCCTAACCACAATAAACCAAACTTATAACTAACAGAGTGCCAGCCTCTAACCAAAAGAGAACTGGCACTCTCATTTTTCGCATTTGCTTTCAAATCAGAATCCAGGCGAACTTATTCACCAGAAAAATAAATTCTCAACTATTCATCCTCAGCAAAAATAAAGCGACGCAGTTCGCTAGGATCGGGTTCGGGGCTATTTTCAGCAAATTCCACCGCCTCATTAACCAGTTGTTGAACTTTACGCTCAATTTCCTTAAGTTCCGCCGAATCTGCCAAATTTTGTTCAGTTAAGTAAGCAGCAAACTTTTGAATGGGATCGCGAGCTTTCCAAGTTTGTTTTTCTTCTGGAGAGCGTAACTCATCAGGATCGGCGAGAGAGTGACCCCGGAAACGATAAGTAAGAGCTTCAATCAAAGTCGGACCTTCACCAGCACGAGCGCGGGCGATCGCCTCTTGAGCCGCAGCCCGAACCGCGAGGACATCCATCCCATCAACCTCAACCCCAGCCATACCAAAGACGCTAGCCTTTTTATAAATCTCAGGTTGAGAAGTAGCACGTTCGTGAGCCATCCCAATTGCCCACTTATTATTTTCCACCACATACAGAATCGGCAACTTCCACAGCGCCGCCATATTCAAGCATTCAAAAAACTGACCATTATTACTGGCGCCATCGCCAAAAAAGCAAGCAGTCACCTGGTCAGCACTTTCATCTCCCATCACCTCTCTGCGATACTTACTTTGGAAAGCAGCACCAGTAGCCACGGGAATACCTTCTGCCACAAAAGCATAACCTCCGAGTAAACGATGTTCGGCAGAAAACATATGCATCGAACCACCGCGACCTTTGCTGCATCCAGTCGCCTTACCAAACAACTCCGCCATTACCTCTCTCGCTGGAACCCCACAACTAAGAGCATGAACGTGGTCGCGATAGGTACTAGACACAAAATCTTCATCAGGGCGCATCGCCTTAATCACCCCAGTAGAAACAGCCTCCTGACCGTTATAAAGATGGACAAAACCGAACATTTTGCCTCGGTAGTACATTTCAGCACATTTGTCCTCAAAAAACCGCCCCAGAATCATATCCTCATAGAGAACTAAGCCTTCTTCAGAAGATATTTGGGCTGAAGTAGCGTGAAACTCAGGTAAAGTGCGTTCGGAAACCATAGCTTCTGTAGAATCCTTAATCAAATATATTCGTAAACAACCTCGCCAATTAGGGTCGAGGCTTTCAGTAGCCCTGGAGTCATCGTACAAGACAACAACTGCGAACCTCCAGGCTGGTTGAAAGAACAGCCCCAAAGCGCAATTACTAATGAAGCATTAACATCCGCATCCCCTTGATCTTGACATCGAGGATTTGTACACCGGAAAGATTTTCCAGCTCTAATGCCTGAATGCAAGCATTTATGGCACGTTTGACTAGTATAAGCGGGAGGGATAGCAATTACTTCCACTCCTTCTTTGATTCCCTTGTACTCTAAGAACGTCCGCAATTGAGAAAAAGCCCAGGAATTAGACCGTTTGAGATCGCAACTGTTGTTTCTCGTCGGCTTGTAGCTTGACAACTAAGGTTAATACTTGTTTCATGTCATCTAAAACTTCAAAATTATGATTATAGTCTATTTTTGAAAATAAGGGGTTCGATGCCCCTTATTTTCAACTCCTATCCCTCCCCGCCCTTGAAGGGCAAGGCTTCTCGGAGCTTTTTCGGTGTCAGTTTATGCAGCGTAGCAAGGTTCAGCCAAGGAAAGCAAGACTATACGAATAAACGCTTTTGTGGTCTTCAAAGACGAGCTACTCGCGAAAAGCTTGCTAGGGATGGGTAAAATAAAGAGGAAAAGATATAATATCTGATGGTAAAATACAGGCGTTAATTAGCACAGCACAAGGTCAGATAAGAAAATCGGCTTGAGGCAGTAGTGAAAAAATTTTTTCTAACTGATTAAATTAAATGTTAATAGATATAAAAGATAATAACTGGTGTTTGAAGAATCAGCGAGAGTGGGGAAGCTTAAGCTTCTACTACTAAAACTGTAGCTAAGGATTACAGAAGATATCGAGGATTTTCAACCTCTTGCTTCTGTTTAGTCCCGAAAGTTAGCTCTGGGATAGCTAACGAAGAGAAGATAAGTTAATTAAGCTTGCGATGCTCTGGGGAAGCGAACCGTGCGAATTCCGCTCGATTATTACAGAATTATAGGCGTACCAATTCAGGCAAGCGACGAGCAGATCGCTCAGGCGTATCAAGATCGGACTCGCCAACTGCCTCGTCGAGAGTACAGCGATGCGGCGATCGCTGCTCGTAAAGAACTGCTGGAAAAAGCTTTCTCGGTTTTGTCTGACCCAGAAAGTCGCTCGAGATACGATGCTAAGTTTTTTGCGAAAAATTACGAACAGGGGCAAGGGGTTGCTCGCCGAGTTCCTGAAGCGCAGCCACAAGTAGAATTGCCTCTGGTCAAATCTGATGAGGAAGATGATGTTGAGGTCGATCCTCGCACGCCTTGGATCGAAATTAAGTCAGAACAATTTGTCGGCGCTCTCTTGATTCTCCAAGAGTTAGGCGAGTACGAATTAGTCCTGAAGCTGGGACATCGCTATCTCGATGAGCGTAATGCTGCAATTAGTGTTGATAAAGGTTTGTTGGGAGATCCCCAATTAGTACGGGCGGATATTGTTTTAACTCTGGCTCTGGCTTGTTTGGAGTTGGGTAGGGAACAATGGCAGCAAGGTCATTATGAAGATGCTGCTGTTTCGGGACAAACGGGTCAAGAGTTGCTCCTTCATGAGGGTTTGTTTCCTACTGTTCGCGGAGAAATTCAAACGGATCTCTATAAGCTACGACCTTACAGGATTTTGGAGTTACTAGCGCTGGGTGTGAAAAAAACTAGGGCTAGACGTAAGGGTTTGCAGCTTTTGCGAGAAATGTTGGCGGAACGGGGCGGTATCGATGGTACTGGTGAAGATCGCTCGGGTTTGAGTATTGATGATTTTCTCCGTTTTATTCAGCAGCTACGCAGCTATTTAACGGCGGCGGAACAGCAGGAGTTGTTTGAAGCGGAAGCGCGACGACCTTCGGCTGTGGCAACTTATTTGGCTGTTTACTCTTTGTTGGGACGGGGCTTCGCTGAGCGAGATCCAAGGCTGATTTTAAGGGCGAAGGAAATGCTGATGCGTCTGGGAAAACGCCAGGATGTGCATTTGGAACAGGCGGTCTGTGCTTTGCTGTTGGGTCAGACGGAAGAGGCTACTCGCGCTCTGGAATTGAGTCAGGAATACGAACCTTTGGCTTTTATTCGGGAACATTCTCAAGGTGCGCCAGATTTGTTGCCTGGGTTGTGTTTGTATGGGGAACGTTGGCTGCAAACTGAGGTGTTTCCTCATTTTCGAGATTTGGCAAATAAGCAGGTTTCTTTGAAGGATTATTTTGCTGACGAACGGGTGCAGGGTTTCTTGGAGCAATTACCTGTAGAAACGGGTAATGAGAATCAGTGGTCGGTGGATGAGCAAACGAGTGTGGGTGTTGCTGGTACGAGTACAGCAACGAATGGACAAAGTTCTCGTTCGTCAGTAGCAATGGAGGGGCGGCGAGGAATGGAGGTGCGATCGCGTTTTGGCTCGCCGACTGCGGGAACTCAGGGGACAGCAACAACTACAGGTACGGGTTCAACTTTAACGACGCTGACTAACCGAGAACGTGGCGGTGCGCCGACGACAACTCGTGGTTATAGTGCTGGGGTTTCAACTTTGGCGGGTGGTGGAGGAAGTACACAAAGGTCGTCAGAGTTGGTTTCGGAAACTACGGGTGTAGCAGGTACGGCGCGCGGTCGTCGGGCAATTCCGCCCGGTAGTTCTCGCTCTGGAAGTTTGGGAATCGATTCTTCCAACGCGCCAGGATTTACAGAGTCTGCTCCTAATGGTAATGGCTCTGGTTCGCTAGATGCGATCGCTAATAGAGATCGCCGTTCTGGTACTAAATCTTCTTCTCCTCAATTGGCTCGTTTATGGCTAGTTGGTGCAGGGCTGCTTTTGGGGTTGGTGTTGCTGTTGTGGGGTTCTTTTAAGTTAGTACAAAGCCTTTTTAGTCAAAATTCTCCTACTTTGGAAGAACCTCAGCCTGTGGTAACTTTGAGCGAGCCTCCTGTAGAAATTCCGGAATCTGAACTTCCGTTAGTAGCTCCTGAAGGACCTTTAACCGAGGCAACTGCGGAACAAGCGATTCGCACTTGGTTTGCGGCGAAAGCGGCGGCGCTCGGTCCGGAACATCAAGTCGATCGCTTAAACCAAATTTTAGCCGAGCCTTTGCTATCTCAATGGCGCAGAAATGCCCAAAACTTGCAGCGTAGTGATGCTTATCGCTTCTACGGACACGAGCTTCAGATAGAATCGGTTGCAGAAAATCCCGCAAATCCCGACCAAGGAACGGTGGAAGCAGTAGTCAGAGAAGTTGCTAAGTCTTATACCGGAGGTCAACTCAATCCGGGCGATTCTTATGACGAAAATTTGCGAGTTCGTTATGATTTGGTACGTCAAGAAGGTCAGTGGCAAATTAAAGGTACTGAACTGCTGAGATAGAAAAGATTCTGACGATCGCCCGATCGCTAAACTTTATCTTGACAAATAGCCGTTGGTTTGCTTTAAAAAGCAAACCAACGGCTTCAGCGATCGCGTACGGTGCATTTACCAGTTATCAGTTACCAGTTATCAGTTATCAGTTATCAGTTATCAGTTACCAATAGATATTGGAGACAAAAAGCAATTAGGGAATAAACTGTTCACTGGTCACTGTTCCCTGTTCACTGAACCCAGTCCCCAATGTCATCAAATTTTGACATTACGATCCCCACGATCCCAATAAAATCGTTAACTCCCCAGTAATAGTAAGGAAAACCCCTTGACTGAGAAGGGGAAGATTTTGTTACATAAAGTTAAGAAAACGATCCCCGCGATCCCCAGACAAAGGCGAAATTAAGCTTTTGTCGAAGCAACTTAGGGAAAAGTGATGAATACGGATGTCAAGAGCAGCCTATTCACTGACAAATTTCCCAACGCTAGTCTGAGGGAATACAGGGCTTGGTAATACATCCAGTAAGGGTAACACCTTACAAAAAGGCGATCGTAGACAAGTGAAATATTTGTCTAGAAAACCGGCAAAGATCGAAACCTCTAACAAAAATTGAGAGGTAAGGGATTAGGGATGTGCAAGAAACTTCCAAGGCTGGTTGTGAAAGCTAAAAGTAACAGCATTAAGAAGTCAAAACTCAAATTAAATTGAGATGCACGTCTGTTATTGCAAGTCCTGAATAGGGGCAAAAAAAAACCAGTTCCTTGATAGCATTCCCTTGCCTCATCCAAGGCGCAATCAGCCCTTATTCGGAACAAAAATATAGGAGAAATACCCTATGGCAAAAGAACGCCCACCTCTTGAAGAAATGACTTTACGGCAACTGCGTAAAGTTGCCAGCAAATATAACGTTAGTCGTTACAGTCGGATGCGTAAAGCACGCTTGCTGGCTGAACTGAAAAAAATCATTGAAGCAGAGCAAATTTCTGCGGTTCCATCTCGCACCGAGGAGGTAAAGGAAACAGTGGAAGCAACAAAATTTATAGTCGGACAAGAAGATCCCACAGGTGGGACCCTGGCGGATGTGGACAAAGGATTGTCAGATTTACCAGCAGGTTACGGCGAGAGTCGAATTGTGTTAATGCCTCGCGATCCGCAGTGGTGCTACATTTACTGGGATATTCCTAACGAGCAAAAAGAAGAATTGCGTCGTCAGGGAGGACAGCAGTTAGCGTTGCGGCTTTATGACGTTACAGATATTAATTTAGATGCTCAACGCGCTCACAGCGTGCAGGAATATCTCTGTGATGAACTAGCCAGAGAGTGGTATATACCAATTCCCGTCAGCGATCGCGATTATCTTGTCGAAATTGGCTATCGTGCTGTTGACGGTCGTTGGTTAGTTTTGGCTCGTTCTGCGGCTGTACGCGTACCTCCGATTTATCCTTCTGACTGGATTGACGATCGCTTCATCACTGTCGGCTGGGAAGAAGATTTGCGCGGCAAGACTTTCATGGAGTTAGTTCCTCCTACCAAGCGGATACCCGCAGGTTTCGAGGCTGGTACTGGCAAGCAAATTTACGATGACATCTTTGACATGGCGCAAGCTGGGGAAGCCCAGCGTGTTGCGGGTTCTTTATTTGGCTCAATGCAGCAAGTTCCCGGTTCAATCCAGCAAGTTCCCGGTTCAATCCAGCAAGTTCCCGGTTCAATCCAGCACGTTTCCGGTTCAATCCAGCACGTTTCCGGTTCAATCCAGCACGTTTCCGGTTCAATCCAGCATATTCCTGGCTCAGTAGTATCACAACAAGCTGTTAGTTCCTATGTCTTCCCCTCTGGTATGGGAATGTGGGCAGGAGCAGGAGCAGTTCCCACAATGTCCGGAGTGGGCTACTCGATGTCGGGCGCTGGTATGGGCTACTCGATGTCGGGCGCTGGTATGGGCTACTCAATGTCGGGCGCAGAGATGGGCTACACCATGTCTGGAGCAGGTATGGGCTACACCATGTCTGGAGCAGGTATGGGCTACACCATGTCTGGAGCAGGTATGGGCTACACCATGTCGGGCGCTGGTATGGGCTACACCATGTCGGGAGCAGGTATGGGCTACTCGATGTCGGGCGCAGAGATGGGCTACACCATGTCGGGAGCAGGTATGGGCTACACCATGTCGGGAGCAGGTATGGGTTACTCGATGTCTGGCGTAGGTATGGGTTACTCGATGTCTGGCGTAGGTATGGGTTACTCGATGTCTGGCGTAGGTATGGGTTACTCGATGTCTGGCGTAGGTATGGGTTACACCATGTCTGGAGCAGGTTTAACCATGTCTGGAGCAGGCTTTTCTGGTTCTTTACCCCAAGTTCGTCCCCGTAAGTTCTGGTTAGTTGCTGATGCTGAATTAATCGTTTATGGTGCAACTGAGCCAGATGCTACCGTTACCATTGGCGGACGACCGATTAAACTTAATCCAGACGGTACTTTCCGCTTCCAGATGTCTTTCCAAGATGGTTTAATCGATTATCCAATTATGGCTGTTGCGGTTGATGGCGAGCAAATGCGATCGATTCACATGAAGTTTAACCGCGAGACACCATCTCGTCATACCAATACGAAAGAAGAAGCTGTTGAAGAATGGCTTGCTTAAAATAACTGAAAGATAAGATTGCTTCCCCCCGATAGATGAGTCGGGGGTTTGTTGTTTGTATCGTAGGAGATTATGAAAATAGAAGAGATTACCACTACTTTTAACCAGATTTTCCCTGCGAAAGCAGTGAAAACTCCCACAGATGACTCTTGGCAAGTAGAGTTAGACCAAGTAAGGTTATTAGCGATTCTGTCGGAAGATAAGAGTTGGCTGCGACTGTTGTTGCCAATTGTACCCGTACGGGAAGCAAAACCATTTTTGGAACAGTTACTAGAAGCCAATTTTGATTTAACCCAAGAAGTTCGCTATGCCTTTCATCAAGAAGTTTTGTGGGGAGTATATCAGCACAATGTTGCTAGTTTAACACCAGAGGATTTAGAAGCGGCGATCGCGCGTCTCGTCTCTCTCAAAGAAAAAGGACTTGATGAGGTCTTTAATTTACTCGTTGAAAAGCAAATTCTGCAAATTATTAGCGCCGCCAAACTCCAAGGACAAACCCTCCAAGACACAATCCAAAATTTAGAGCGATTTTATCATGAAGGAATGCTAGGCGGCATGGAACAAAATCCCCAAGAAAGAGAACGGTTTCTCCAAGCATGGCGCTATCAATTAGAAAGACTTTGGTCAGAAGTATAATTTCAGCCTCAACAATGGATATTCTGCAAATACTTAAAGAAGATTATCAGCGTTTTCCTGACAACCAAACTTACAGCATTTACGCGGAAAATGTCTATTTTCAAGACCCTCTTAATAAATTTCGTGGCGTAAAGCGCTATCAAAAGATGATTCAGTTCCTCGGTACTTTTTTTCAAGACGTAAAAATGGATCTCCACAACATTTATCGTGAAGGAGATACTATTCACACTGAATGGACATTAAATATGACCTCTCCTCTACCTTGGAAACCTCGTCTAGCAATCCCTGGTAGAAGCGAATTAAAAGTCAAAAACGAGTCTACAGTTATTTCTCACCTCGATTTTTGGCATATCTCCCGCTTCGATGTTCTCAAACAAAATTTCTTTGCCTCTAAAATGAGAAAAGATACTAAGTAATGTAAACCGCTCTCAGATAGGACTTTCCCCATGCGTTTAATTCTCATGACTGGTAAAGGAGGAGTTGGCAAAACCTCTGTTGCTGCTGCTACCGGACTTCGCTGTGCCGAACTCGGTTATAAAACACTTGTACTAAGTACCGATCCCGCTCACTCCCTCGCCGACAGTTTTGACCTAGAATTGGCGCACGAACCGCGCCTGGTGCGTCCCAATCTCTGGGGTGCGGAACTCGATGCACTCATCGAACTAGAAAGCAACTGGGGCGCTGTCAAACGCTATATTACCCAGGTTTTGCAAGCGCGGGGACTGGAAGGCGTACAAGCGGAAGAATTGGCAATCTTACCAGGGATGGATGAAATTTTCGGCTTGGTACGCATGAAACGTCATTACGACGAAGAAGATTTTGAGGTGCTAATTATTGATTCTGCACCAACAGGGACGGCTTTGCGGCTACTAAGTATTCCCGAAGTTGGCGGTTGGTATATGAGAAGATTTTACAAACCTTTACAAGGAATGTCAGTCGCTCTCAGACCACTTGTAGAACCAATTTTTCGCCCGATCGCTGGTTTTTCTCTTCCCGATAAGGAAGTAATGGACGCTCCTTATGAATTTTACCAACAAATTGAGGAGTTAGAAAAGGTTTTAACTGATAATCAGCAAACTTCAGTGCGTTTGGTAACTAATCCCGAAAAAATGGTGATTAAAGAATCTTTACGCGCTCATGCTTATTTGAGTCTCTATAATGTAGCTACAGATTTAGTAGTTGCAAATCGGATTATTCCTGATGAAGTTAACGATCCATTTTTCCAACGTTGGAAGGAGAATCAACAAATTTATCGTCAAGAAATTCACGAAAATTTCCTTCCTTTACCTGTAAAAGAAGTACCGCTTTACTCGGAAGAAATGTGTGGTTTACCTGCATTAGAAAGATTGAAGGAAACTTTGTTTGCTGATGAAGATCCAACTCAGGTTTATTACCAGGAAAATACCATTAGAGTCATTCAGGAACAAAATCAATATAGTTTGGAATTGTATTTACCTGGAATAGCAAAAGACCAAATTCAACTGAATAAAACTGGCGATGAATTGAATATTAGAATTGGCAATCATCGGCGCAATTTAGTTTTACCCCAAGCTTTAGCCGCATTGCAGCCAACAGGTGCAAAAATGGAAGACGATTATTTAAAAATTCGCTTCTCCGATGTGGCAAAAGTTTAAGTAAATAATCAGCAAAAGACTACAAAATTCTCTTAGGAGTTTTGTAGTCACCAGCTAAATGCTAGACTTAAAATAAAAGTTATGACAGCAGTTACTTCAACGCCCCAGTCAAAAATATTTTATCCTAGTGCTGACGGTGAACCAGTGGCGGAAACTTACGATCATCTTTATGCTATTTTGACGACTTTAGAAGTTTTAAGACAATATCTCCAAGGTCGTCGCGCAACGGTATTAGCGAATCAGTTTTTATATTATTCCCAAGGCTTTCCGAGGGCGAAAACTGCGCCTGATGTGATGGTTATTTTCGATGTGGAACCGGGAGGACGAGATAACTATAAAATTTGGGAAGAAGGTCAAGTTCCGGTAGTTATTTTTGAAATGACTTCCAAAGCTACGCAACAGCAAGATCGTGATTTTAAGTTAACTCTTTACGAACAGTTTGGAGTAGCTGAATATTGGTTATTTGACCCGAAAGGAGAGTGGATAACCGAAAAATTGCGCGGTTATCGTTTGCAAGGTGAAAGTTACGAATTAATTACGGATGGCAAAAGTGAACCGTTGCAGTTGCGTTTGACAATTGAAGGTAAATTGATTGGTTTTTATCGTCTTGATACGGGGGAAAAGTTGTTAATTCCGGATGAATTAGTGGCGCGTTTGCAACAGGAAACTGAAGCAAGATCGGCGGCAGAAATTGAGGCGGAACAACAACGAGAACTTGCAGAAGCTGAACGGCAACGTGCAGAAGCTTTAGAAGAAATGTTAACTCGTTATCGGGAACGTTTTGGAGAGTTACCTGATTAAATAATTGCTCGGACGACAAAAGTTGGTTGTGATTTTTGTCGTCAATTTTTTGCTAAAATGAGGTTAATTACGTTTAATTCGCTAGAGCTTAATAAGTAGCGATCGCTAAATATTTTTGACCTCATTTGGGCTAAACTATAGCTACGGAAAATGAGAAAAGGAAATTCTTCGTAGCTGCGTCCGATGGGTAGGGTATTATAGGCAGGATAAAGCGAGTGAACGTAGCGAGAAAGTAAGCTGCGAAATTCGGTTGATTCTTCTTCTTCGGGTTTGCTAGCAAAATAAGCTTTCAGAGTTTCACCACTAATAAATGTAAACAAAGGTAAAGCATAGTATTGGTCTAAATTTTGGCTGTCAATCTCGAACCACTGCGATCGCTCTAGTTCACTCTTGAGCAATTTTACCAATTCTAGCGCACTTCCCTGCATTGCAGTACGCAAATTATCCGGATATTCAGAACTTTTACTAACTGCAAACATTTTCTTGATTAATTCATCTGTAGCATACTTTCTAATTTGCTCTTCTAAACTAATTGCATAAGTTTCTTCTAAGATTTTCTCGGCAATTGGAACCACAAGCAATTCACCCGTCAGATGACCTATTGCGATGTTACCTAAATCTAATAATCGGTCGAGACTACTAGACAACTCAGCAAAATTTTGATTGAATTTTTCTTGTAATTGCAAATAGGAAATCTTCTTATTATTATCCGAATTACCTGCATCACGCAAAACAAACTCAGCCTTACTAAGTAGAGCTTGTAAACTGGTATAAATATGCTGAAGCACAACATTATCTGGTTTACGATGATGCTCGTTTTTCAACTCTCTAATCAAATTAGTCATTTGACCAGAAAATGTATTTCCCGCCGCCGAAACAGACTTACCACCAATTGGGATAATTGTATAATTTTTTCTCCCCAAACGCCCGGCACCGCTTATTCTCGTCATAATTGAAGCTTTCAAAACCAGCAAAATATTCAATAAATTTAAAGTGCTTTCTTGAATTAACAATTGGCGTTCTTGACAGTTGTTTTCAAGATTATTTTCACTATCTTCTGGACAATAAACTGCTCTATCTGATAAATAAAAAATTATTTCTTTGGCTTCTGTGTCTAAAGTTTTCTTGGTAGTTAATTCAGGTTCAACCCAAAATTCTCCTCGCGCACGATATATTACTTGAATTACCTCCATTAGATTTCTTTCAATCTGAAAACGAGGTATTTCAACCAAGATATGTTTAGCTTTAGGAAAGGATAATCCCCGACTAGCTGAAGAAGTCATGAAAACTACTTTTACTTGATTTTTATACTGCTGAATTTGTTGTTTCGCTGCTTCGGAAAGGTTAGCGTGTATTTCTAAATAATCTTCATTTTTTACAAATTGTTCATGCTGTTGGCGAAGCTTTTTAATTAACTCTTCTAATCTTCTTTTATCTTGAATGTAAACTAAAACTTGACTCGAGTCAGCTTGAGATAAAAATTTATTTATATCTTGATTAATATTTCCTTGAACAGTTTTAACTAAATTGTTGTTTTCTTTCCAGTTATTTTCGTTATATTGACAACATTCAACAAAGATTTTATAAGTCAAAGATAAGCTAGTTGCTGGATAAGAATTAGCATTAATAACTCGCGCACCAAGACGGTTAAATTGAAAATGTTGTACTGCAAGAGTAACCGCAGTAGTTTTTGCTAGTCGAAAATAGATTTTATCTGCTTCTGGTGATGCTTCCGCGAGGTGCTGGTTAATTACTTCCGGGTCAACAATAGAAGCATCAGCGACAATTATTTTGGGATTAAAGCCGTAATTAGCTAATTCAAATCGGCTAAAAAATGAGCTAATACCTTTTAAAAAATTTGCCCCGCTATCGTCGCCTGTAATTTCGTCAATCATGAAAAAAACGTGCTTGATTCTTTGAAAAATTTTGCACATTCGCTGGGGAATTACTCGTTTATCGCGATCGTTATAAACTCCGGAAAAAATGCGATCTAAATGTTCGATCGTATTTTTACCATGAGGAGTTATTCTTAGTGATTGGATAGAAACTGTAGCGACAATTTGGTTAGATATTTGCTTATCGATAAGTGTATAAATTCCTTGCGAAAGACTTGACAAAACTCCAGCAGTTCGTTCGCCAGCGTCGCTAAATTTATCGGCGGTTATTCGTTTTAAACGCTTGCTTGTAATATATGCTTTTTGGTGTTGATTAGCATTAATGAAACGGATTGTTTTCGCAGTAAAATTATCTTGGTGCAGATTAGAATGATATTGTACTGTAGGCTGGTTATTGTTTTCTTTGAGAATAATTGAATTAGTGTTAAGACAAAATAAGCGATCGTCGCACAATTTGTTAGTATTGGAAGATTGAAATTTGGCAAGTAAATCGAAGTTAACTTGGTTGCGGGGACTGATATAAACAAAGAGAAAACCTTCGTCTAAATGTAAGCGGAGAAAATTAGCGATCGCAGTAGTTTTGCCAATTCCTGGATTACCTGTTAAAAAAAGATAAGTGTCGTCAGAAACAAGCGCTTTGTCAATTAATTTTGCGTGAGCATCCCTAAGATTTAAACCCGAATCTAAATTTAGTTTAGTTGCTAATTCAGAAGGAAGAATACTGACAGAATTAACAAAATTTTCGATCTTTTCCGTGTGATTAATTTTAGTTATTTCCTCATCTCTACTGTTAAGAGGTTTAGTCGATAATTCCTCAACAAATTTCTTTCCATTTTGAAAACTTTTAGCCGCATTACGCTCAATTAACTTGATAACTTGAGTACGAGCATTTTTTATATCTTGTGCTTTATCTTCATTGCGGTAAATGTGCGAACAAGTCGCCAAAAAGTCGAGATTTTCCGGACGTAGAGAGAGGGAATTCAAAGCGCGATCGCTATAACCAACCACGTTAAATACTACATCATTTTCCTGACTTAAAATGTTAGTTCTGAGCAGAAAATTATAAAAACTATAAGCATAACTTCCAGCTTGAATTAATTTGGCAGTTTCTTTATCTTTACGCTTAAATGCAGTCAGATATCGTTGCAAATCTTGAGAAAATTCTAAGCCAATATCTGTTGTTGTACCAGTGTCAATTCGGAGTTCAGAAAAAACACTTTTTGAGCGTAAATAACTGATTTTTTTCATTAGCATCCGCCGCAAAACTTCAAGATTATCCAAAGGTTCTATATCTTCTGCCGATCGAATTGAAAAAACTGATAAATCTACGCACAAAATACGATATTTTTTCCGGCAACGAATTAATATTAAAGTATCTGCTTTAAGAAATCCCCCTTTTTTTGTGTAGGGAGAAATATACTTATCAATGTTTTTCAAATCGCCAAACTGAGACAAACATTTTCTTAATTCTTGTTTAGTATCTGCGGAACCAGTCCCGAAACTATTATCTCCCGCAAAGCTACATTGATAATAAACAATTTCTAGCTTTTTAAGTTGGCGATCGCTCCATCCAGTTGAGTTAATATACTCACCAAAAAAGTTCCATCCAGAGAGATAACCTTTCTGGATAAAATATTGACTCCATTTTTCCACAATTTGAATATTTTCGGTACTAATCAAAAAATGATCTGCAACAATACGTTTGGCAATTTCTGGTAATTTTAGTTGCTCTAATTCTCGGCGATATAAATTCTTATAATTGTGCGGATACTCATTTTGTTCGATATTAGCTAAAATCCCAATATTAAAACCAACTTCAAATAAACGCCCCAATGATTCAGCAAGCATAATTCTTTTTTTTTCAGAAAATTTGGATTTTTGGTTACTTAATAAACAAACCCAGTTATGAGTTAATCTAAAATCAACTTGTTAATCGAGCATTAAAGCTTTACTAACCTCGGTTAAAAATGCCAGCGAGTTAAACTCAACTGTTTCTGTCATTTGGGGAAATACAGATAAAGCACCAAATGATTCATCACCAATAATATTTTCATAAGGATCGAGTTTCAAGCTAATTTGTGAAGTTTTCTCAAAGCGAGAAAAATGGAACAAAGTAAGATATTTTAGAATGTCATTTTTGAGAGAATTATCATCGATTAATCCTCTCATAATGTCATTATCGTCAATTACATCTGAATGGATTTTCAACAAAGTCGAATAAGAAATTACACCATTATAAAAACGGTCAGTTTTAGGTCCCACTTCAATTCCGTTAAACAAATTAAAAAAGACAATTGCTTGTTGTTTGGTATCTCTTGCTACTTTCATTAACTGTCTAGTATCTTGGAGATAAAGCGATTTGGATTTAAAATTTTTCAGCTTGTGAACATAATATTTATCAAAAAATACTGGGTAAATTTTGATATCGTCTCGCTCTCCTTTTAACTCTTTTATAAGACTGGGAGACATAAAATATAGCCCTTCATCTACATCAGTTTGGGTAATATGTAAACTACTTGTATAGGGGGCTTTAGCTATATACAAAAAGTGGCGATATCCTTGGCGATAAAGATTGCTTATTGTGTCGATTAAAATTGGTGGATTGCGATACAAACGCCGCACGTGATAGTTATCGGAAAAAGTCTTTACTGTTTCGATCCGAATTGTACCATTGTCTAAACTACTGATACTAACTACTTCTCCTGTCATGTTAGAGCAGCGATCGCGTCTTCTGCGACTATCATACCAAGCATCAGTTTCTCGACTCGCAACGACAATTATTGCTAGTTTATCTAATTGAGGTGGTTCGATATTCTCGAAACTAAAATGCTTTGGTAATCGTGAATAAAGAGAATTTAAACCATTACTAATTTTATAAGACTTAATATTATTAATTCGGAAACCTTGGGAACTAGATAAATATTTTTCGCTTAACAGATAAGATATTATTTTGGATAAATTAGCTAAAAACTTTTCTACTGGAAAAGGCTTTTTGTGAGTTCCTTCATGTAGCCGCACCATCGGAAGAAACAGATTCTTTGGAGCTTTTTCTAGTAAAATACTTATGCAAATATAAGCTAGCAATGACCAACTAAAATGATAAATAAAGGCTTCTTCAGACGTTATATTATCAGAAATTAAGTGGGTATTATTGTAAGAAAAGATAATATGTTTATGTTGTTGAAAATGGCGCTCGTAGAGATTCCAACAAGGATTGTTTTTAGTACGAGGAACCCACAAGATCGGCAAAGTTGGAATTTCTTTGATATTATATTGCCAACTAAATTGTTGTGATTCTTGATTTAAGTAATAACGAATGTCTTCTATTTCAATATTTACAGGTAGTTGACAAAGAGCGTCTGTTTCAACACCTGCGTTTTGGATTAAAATGTATTTGAGACATTGTTTGGGGTTACTTACAACAACATCCTCGAAGAAATTACCGTCTAAGTTACTATTGATATTTTCCTTAAGAACGCTTTTTCTAACAACAATTTGCCGCGAGTAGTTACCTGTTGGTAAAATTCTGTCTCTGTGGATAAAGTTCTGTAAAGCTTTTCTCAAAATAGCGATTTTACCTCGAACATTATAGTTTTCTAATTCTTGAATAATTCTTCGCAAAAGTGCTTCTTTTTCTTCTTGATTATCACCTCGCAGAGTCGGTAATATTTTCCTTTCAAAATTATGAATTGGATCGTAGTTTAAATCGTTGCTAGGATGATAACCTTCTTGTTGAGGATTGTCGCAAGCAAAGACGAAGTAATATAGAAATACTCGCTGTAAAACTTTTCTGGCAAATTTTTCTCTGTTGTAGCGATCGCGTAATTCTCTTTGATGTTCCTCACTGTCAGGATTAAGAATATCGAGATTGTAGTCGAATACGCTTTTACCACCCTGGTTTTGTACGGGGTTATTAAATTTAAATTTAAGTCCGAAAATGAATTGAGTTTCGCCTCGTTCTCGATCGGTATTTTCTCCTAAAATACCTGCTATAATTGGTACAATCGGAAGAGAATCTACAGCTTCCGCACGAGCAAAAACGTCTCGATAGTTAACTGTTGCTCCTGCATAATAAACGTCATAATCAGCATAGGCTTTATCTTGATGAGTAATGTAATATTCAATTAAGCGCAAACGTCGTCTCAAAGTTTGCAAGTAAATTAAAGCAGTTGCATCTACAGACCCAATATTGTCTATAATATAGGTTAAATAAGTTATTTTTGCTTCTTTTTTCAGTTTACCTAAAGTTTCTTGGTCTACTATTCGCTGTAGTTTATGAAACTCAGATTCATTATTTTCTACTTCTTCTTCGAGGATTTCGTGAAGTTCTTCTCGTTCTGTTTCGCTACTACAAGTCACTTCATTGTCAATATAGTTTTCAACTCCTGCTTGAAGTTCAGATTGAAAACTATTGATATGTTGAACAGAAATTGTGACTTTATGAAATTTGAGCAAAGATTCCCCACCGAAACGATTTTTATCGATACTTAGTTTTTGTTTTTGTAAGTTAGTAAATTGGCGGTTAAAATTGTATATTAAACCTAATTGTTGAGAATTACCTTGAAATTGTTCTAAATTTGTTATGAGATTTGCGCCAATAAATTCAGCTATATTATCAGTGTTGAGTGTGGTACAAAGGGATTCTCGAAGAATATCTCGAATTTGCTGGATTAATTGAGGAAAACTATTGGCAAAATTTTGGTTAAAGTTAACAGTTGCACTACGCACACCTCTAGTAGAATTTAGAGGATTTTGAATGCTTTGCCTTGACAAATTTGCAGCGATAGTATCAAGTTTGATGAGAAGGCGTTGGCGATCTCCTGAGATTTTAAAGAGGTTTTGCTGCCTTAAATAAGTAATAATTTTCTGTAAAATGTCAGTGTAATCTACAACAGGTAAGTTGTCGTCACTTTCTCTAATTACGTTTGCCATATTTACACCCTAAATAAAATACGCTGGGTATTGCTCAGTGTTTGATTAGATTGTTTTTCAAATAATACCATTTTTGGGTGTAGCTAGTCTCAAAAAGGTAAATCAGCGCTGAAGCGCTGACTACAAAGTTTAGGGGAGTGACGAATTTATAATCAAGCAAGTACAACTGATTATGATTAATCGCGCAACTGAACTGGCATTACTAAATAAGTCATTTTTAAACCACCAAGGGGTGTAAAAATAACTGGTGTGGTAGGTGAGTTAAGTTGCATTGTGATTTCGTTACTAGGAAGAGATTTTAAGCCGTCCAGCAAATACTTAGTGTTGAAACCAATTTCGATATTGTCGCCGGACATTTCCACAGACATTACTTCTTTAGCACTGCCAACATCTTTGGCATCTACACTTAAAGCAAGTTGCTGTTTGTCGCTGTCTAAGCTAAATTTGACGATGTTATTTTTTTGGTCTGCTAAGACAGAAACTAACTCTAAACTACTGACTAACCGGCGACGATCTAAGGTCAGTTGGATGCTAAATTGATTGGGGATTAGTTGTTGGTAATTGGGATACTGTCCTTCTAATTTTCTACTTGTTAAACGTCGATCGCCGAGTTCAAAAACCACTTGACTTTCGTCGATGTTAAGAGCAATCAGATCGGTTTTGTCTTGCAGGGCAAATATTCGCTCTAACTCACGCAATGCTCGTGCGGGAATGGTAATTTCAAAGTCTTCTATTTCACTTAAAGATGATTCGTTTTCTTCTTCTGATTCAGGCTCATTGGTGGTTTGGACAACTGCTAATCTATGCCCGTTTGTTGCGGCAAATTCAAAGTTATCTCCGTCAAAAGTTAGGTGAATACCTGTTAATATCTGCTTGGTTTCATCGCTACTAGCTGCGAATAAAGTTAATTTTAAACCTTCACTTAAAGCTTCGATGGGTAAAGTTAAGGCTTCGCCATCTTCAACTATGGGTAATTCGGGGTACTCGGTTGCATCCATTCCGCGCACTTGGAAGCGCCCAGAAGCGGAAATTATGGTTGCTAAAATTCCCCCTCCTAGGGTTTCTTCTTCGTCAACGATTGTGATTTCTCCTTCTCGCAAGCGGGAAACGATGTCGTTGAGGAGTTTTGCGGGTAGGCTACTTGTCCCTGGTGAGATGACTTGGGCTGGGAATGAAGTGCGAATACCGAGGCTGAGATCGAAGCCTGTTAAACTGACTTGCTGTTTTTCGGCGTCGGCGACAAAGAGGACGTTTGCCAAGATGGGATGGGTGGGGCGAGAGGGGACTGCGCGACTGACGAGGGATAGGTTGGTATTGAGGTCACTTTGGCTGCAAATAAATTTCATGGTTTTTGCTTTCGTTGATTTGGGGGTGCTATTGTACTATTTTTTGGCTGTGGAAAGCTTGTGGAAAAATCGAAGAGTTTTTCCACAGGGTATTTTTGCTTATGGGGGATTGGGAATTGGTGATTGGTGATTGGGGACTGGGAGACAAGGAGGACAAGGGAGACAAGGAGGACAAGGGAGACAAGGAGGACAAGGAAGATAAACTGCTAACTGGTAACTGTTCACTGGTAACTGTTCACTGATAACTGTTCACTGTTCACTGAAAACCCCCTCTTCAAGGCTAAGGGCGATCGCGGCTGGCGAAGTTGATGCGATCGCTTAACTGACGCAAGGTTTGGGATAGGCTGGGATCTTTTTGCTGTAATTGGGCAATTTTATCGCAACTATACATCACGGTGGTGTGATCTTTGCCACCGAATTCTTCGCCAATTCTGGGTAAACTTAAGTCGGTATGTTGGCGCATTAAATACATCCCAATTTGTCGGGCGCTGCTAATTTCTCGTCGCCGAGAATTACTTTTTAAATCTTCTAGTGAAACGTTAAAAGTATCTGCTACTGCTTGCATAATTGCTTCGGGAGAAGCGGCGACTTTTTCTACTGGTGGATTTAAGACGGGGGCGATATTTTCTACGGACATGGCTAAACCAGAAATGGAAATATAGGCTACTGCCCGAATTAAGGCTCCTTCTAGTTCGCGAATGTTAGAAGTATAGTTACTAGCAATATATTCGATTACTTCGTGGGGTAAACGCACGCGATCGGACTCGGCTTTTTTTTGCAAAATTGCCATGCGTGTTTCTAAATCTGGGGTTTGAATATCGGCAATTAAGCCCATTGAAAAGCGAGAACAAAGTCTTTCTTGTAAGCTAGGAATGAGATTTGGTGGGCGATCGGAAGCGATTACGACTTGTTTGCCTGATTCATGTAAAGTGTTAAAAGTGTGAAAAAATTCTTCTTGGGTATATTCTTTGCCTTCGATAAACTGAATGTCATCTACTAAAAGTACGTCAGCCGCGCGATAATGCTCGCGAAAACTTTGCATACTGTCTTTACGAATTGAGGCTATTAAGTCATTAGTAAATTGTTCTGTAGAGACGTAAAAAACGTTAGAATCTGAAGAAATTTCTAAACGATAATGACCGATTGCTTGCATTAAGTGAGTTTTTCCTAAACCAACTCCACCGCAAAGAAATAAAGGATTAAATTCTCGTCCGGGAGACTCAGCTACGGCTAAGGAAGCAGCATGAGCCATGCGGTTATTCGGTCCAACAACAAAGCTAGAAAAATTGTATTTAGGGTTTAATTTTGTGGGCTTAGGTTGATTACTAGATGATTGGGCGTCATGAGTTGGTAACATGGATCGGGAAACCTCAGCCTCGCCAACCGAGACATTTTCTCCTTTAGCTGATTTTAGTTGGATTTCGACTGGATGACCAACGAGCTCTGCAACTACATCGGCGATCGCGTTAAGATAATGTTTCTGTATGTGATTGAGAACAAAGGGATTCGGAGTGCAGACGACGAGACAGTTATCTTGGAATTCTTGGGCGATCGCACTCTTAATCCAAGTTTCAAAGGTAGGTCGGCTTAGTTGTTGCTGTAGGCGCTCTAGGACGTGATTCCAGAGTTGTTTGGGGGATGTTTCCACGGGGTTTGTCTCTACTTTGATTTTTAAGCGACTGAGAGCAGAATAGTATTATCTAGCTAGCCAAAATTTTGTTTCCCAGTATTTAATCATGACTGAAATCAAAGAAATTGCTCAATTAGGTAATCCAATTTTGCGCGATCGCGCGAACTTGGTAAAAAATGTTACAGATAAATCCATCCAAAGTTTAATTGATTCTCTCATGGCTACGGCTGCCTCGGCTAATGGCGTTGGCATTGCTGCACCTCAAATATCTCAATCTTATCGCTTATTTATTGTTGCTTCTCGCCCTAATCCTCGCTATCCCCACGCGCCGGAAATGGAACCTACGCCGACGATCAATCCGATAATTATATCTCACTCTGATGAAATTGTCAAGGATTGGGAAGGATGTTTAAGTATTCCGGGTTTGCGGGGTTTAGTTCCGAGGTATCGAGCGATCGCCGTAGAATATACAGACAGGTATGGTAAAGTCCAGCAAAGGGAATTAACTGATTTTGTGGCTCGGATTTTTCAGCATGAGTTGGATCATTTGGATGGTATCTTGTTTTGCGATCGCCTGGAAAGTACCCGCGATTTATTTACCGAACAAGAGTACCTAAAAAGATTATAAAGGTTTGGATGTTTGAAGTGCGGGCATCCTGCCCGCATTTTGCTGACAAAATCTCAATTTCTTTGGTAAATTTGGCGCAATTCATCAGGAGAATTCACAGTTTTAACTGCTGCTAAAATCTCTTCTAATAATTCTACATTTTCAATTCCAAGAATTTCCGGCATTAAAGCTAACCCATCATTCCCAAATTTCAACTCTAAACCTAGAGAAATTCCTGATATGAGTCCTTCTCTGCGTAACTGTCTTTCTTCGACTCGTCCTTCCTGTCTTCCTTCGACTCGTCCTTCAAGCCTTCCTTCTTGTAAAATTTGTTGATACCAAGGAGATTCTCTTAATACTGCCATATCCCACCTCATGATTTACTCAAAAGTTGCTGACAAAATCTCAATTTTTTTGGTAAACTTGGCGCAATTCATCAGGAGAATTTGCCGTTTTAACTCCTGCTAAAATCTCTTCTAATAATTCTACATTTTCAATTCCAAGAATTTCCGGCATTAAAGCTAAACCATCATTCCAAAATTTCAACTCTAAACCTAGAGAAATTCCTGATATGAGTCCTTCAAGTCGTCCTTCTTCTCTTCCTTCGAGTCGTCCTTCGAGCCTTCCTTCTTGTAAAATTTGTTGATACCAAGGAGATTCTCTTAATACTGCCATATCCCACCTCATGATTTACTCAAAAGTTGCTGACAAAATCTCAATTTCTTTGGTAAATTTGGCGCAATTCATCAGGAGAATTCACAGTTTTAACTGCTGCTAAAATCTCTTCTAATAATTCTACATTTTCAATTCCAAGAATTTCCGGCATTAAAGCTAACCCATCATTCCCAAATTTCAACTCTAAACCTAGAG
This sequence comes from Oscillatoria salina IIICB1, assembly GCF_020144665.1. Lineage (NCBI taxonomy): Bacteria > Bacillati > Cyanobacteriota > Cyanophyceae > Oscillatoriales > Oscillatoriaceae > Oscillatoria > Oscillatoria salina. The sequence goes on from NZ_JAAHBQ010000007.1 coordinate 81,620, forward strand.
AAATTCCTGATATGAGTCCTTCCCTGCGTAACTGTCTTTCTTCGACTCGTCCTTCCTGTCTTCCTTCAAGCCGTCCTTCCTGTCTTCCTTCGAGTCGTCCTTCAAGTCGTCCTTCTTGTAAAATTTGTTGATACCAAGGAGATTCTCTTAATACCGCCATATCCCACCTCATGATTTGTTGCACTAACTGAGTATCTAATACAAAGGTAGCAAAAAATGCGAGCAGATTTTCTAACTCGCTGAGTTGTTCGTCAGCACGCAAAACTTGTAAAGCTTCGCGGACAATTGTCTCTTCTCCTCCTCCTCTTAAAACGGGGACAAAGGGAATTAAAGACGTTAATGATTCCTGGAAAACTATTTCTGCGTCAACTTCCCAAAGATTAATCACGCGATAGTCTTGACGAGTTTGCAAACCTCGAAACTGAGATTCGTAGCGGTTGACAATTTCTAAATTACCACGAGGCGGTATGATATTAATTAGTACCGGATAGACGGGCAAATTGTACTTTTCGATGGCTAAAGCAGCATAAGCTAGCATTCGCTTCGGCATTTGAACTTTATAATGCAATTGTAGTTCGTTGAGGAGGATAAATTCGCCATCGCTAGGGCTATAAGCTCGTACTAAAACATCACTTTCGCGGCTAATCCATTGAAATTCGGAACTAAGAATTTCTCTAGCTTGAACGTCGGGAATTTGTGTTACCCATTTTACCCAGGTGTCGGGACTTAAGCTAATTAAACGTTTGCTTCCGATATCGGCTGGTTTAGTCATGAATGAAAGTTATTCAAGTAGATGTAATTTTGGCTTTTGGTGGGTAGAGAGTAGATTGAATTTGCTAGCAATATTTTGACGGTGATTATTGGCGGAAAAATTTACTCTGCTAATATTCAGTATATATCTATCTGGTAAATTTTATGCAAGAAAATTCTGTTATCAAAATTAATTTTGCTGATTTAGCTGTGATTAAAAATGGCAATAGTCAACGTTTACCTTTGTCGGATTTAGATAAGAATAGTCATATTCATGGGGAATTAATAATTAAGATAAAAGATCGCGGTGTGCCGCGTTTGGGTTATTGGGGAAAGAATGATGTTTGTTTCTCGCAATGGATTCAGGAGTTAACGAATATACGTCGAGAGTTTAGAGGCAAAATTGATTCTGTGTATGTTTTTGATGAGGGTGAACAAGGTCAACCTGCTTTTTTGTTTGAAAGAAAAGGAGAGATGATGTATTTGTCAATCGTAGATTCTATACTTTCTGATGGTAAGGGCGAGAAAAATTGGCAGAAGGTAGAGTTTAGTTATCGAGATTTTGTGCGCGAATACGAAGGTTTTTGTCAGCAGTTTTTCGCGGAGATTGAAAAGGCTGCACCACAAGCAGCGCATTTGTGGGTAAATACATTTTTACCGAAGTTGGGATCGCTACTAGCTTCTCTTAATTAAACCCTAATTAGTGAATTAAATTCCGTGACTTTTACCGATTACCCAATGGCGGCGGAAGAAACGGGCGAGGGAGGTTTCTTCTAATGGTAAATAAATTGGTCTTCCGTGGGGACAAGTGCGAGGGTTACGGGTATTTTTCCATTCGTCGAGGAGGGTTTGCATTTCTGGTAAACTGAGGGGTGTACCGTTACGAATTGCGCTGCGACAAGCGGTGGCTACTTGGGCTGTTTGTAAGTCTCCACCTAAGCTTAGTTCGAGGATTGCTTCGCTACAATCTTCGCGCATTTGTAACATGGCTGGGATGCTACGAATTGCCCACAAGCGATCGCCAAATGGTTCGATTTCAATGTTGATTCTCTCTAGTTGTTCGACTTGGGCTGTGGTTAAGTCGTTGAGTACGATTGGGGTTTTTAAGGGTACAATTTGCCAACCGTCTTGCAGTTGTTCGTATAATACTCTTTCGTGGGCAATATGTTGCTCGATTAACCATGCGCCGCTAGAATGTTCGGCGATGATGTAGGTTTTGTTAACCTGACCGACTGCTCGCAATTCGATTAAACTAATATCGTTGGTTTTGTCGATCGCAGATGGTTTTGGCTTGGTTTGTAAGTCGCGGCTAACTTGATATTGTCCTTTGTTTTCTGATGCTTTGATTAAGTTGGTAACTCGTTGGTTGTGGAGAGTTTCGGGAAGGGTTTCTGCATTGATGCGTAAAGCGGAGGCGATCGCGTTACCAATTTCCGATCGCCAAAAGTCAAGGTTTTGTAGGTAAATTTCGGCTTTGGCTGGATGACGGTTCCAGTCAATATTACTCGGATCGGTGGTTAAATGCAAAAAGCAAACTGGATAGCGATCGCGCGGTAAGGTTCTCGCAAATCCTGCTAATATTGTTTGTTCGAGGGGCTGCGATCGCACTAATCTCCCATTAACTGCTACTTTCACCCAGTCGGGTTTGCGTCGATGACAGCGATCGGGTAATCCTATTACTAATTCAAGCTGCGATTCGATCTTGCTAGTCTCTTCAATTACTTCTTGTTGCCACAGTTGTAAATCAGTTTCGCGCACTCGTCGCAAAATTTGCGGTACAATTTGCTGGGCAGTTGTACCGGGACTAAGATTAAACCACGGTCGTCCATTTTGCAGGACTTGCCAAATAATGCGAGGATGACAAAGGGCGATTTGGTGAATTGTTGCCTGTACTGCTTTTAACTGCTGTGTCATCGCTGGTAAACTCTTGCGACGCAACAGCCAATCGCCAAAAATATCCCCAACTGTAACGATTGTACCTGGCGCGATCGCTGCCGTCTCTCTGCTAACAACTTCTCCTTCGCGATCGTAAACTATTCGCCAACCTGCGCTATCTTCCCCTTGGGGACGGCTTAAAATCTCTAAATTTGCTAACTGGGCTAAACCGTGTAAAGCTTCCCCACGGAAACCTAAACTGGTAATCTTCCACAAATCGTCGCTACTGCGGATTTTACTCGTACTGTGTGCCTTTGCACATAATTGTAAATTTGTCAAGTCCATGCCACAGCCATTATCCGCAACTTGCACTCGCCACAAATCCGGTAACAGCGAAACCACAATCCGAGTTGCGCCAGCATCAAGGGAATTCTCCACTAATTCTCGCACCACTGCCGCCAGCGAGTCAATGACTTCGCCCGCCGCAATGCGATTGACAACATCAGCAGGAAGAGATTGAATATCAGTTGAAGATAAAGACAAGCAGCCCACAATTTTAATTTCTACAATTACACTTATAAAATAATTTGGTCAACAAATCTCGTTGCGCTTACTAAAGTTTACCATTCAATCAACACAAATCGAGTTTAAGGATTAGAAATTAGGATTTTTTGCTAATCTCTAATCCCGGAATTAGAACTGAAAGAAAATAACCAAATTTTACCCTAAACGCAATCCTTCATTTTCACATACTAATAATCTTCCTTGTCCTTCATAAATCCAAACATAACCTTCGCCACCGCCTTTACCAAAATGACCTAATTTGCGATAATCTTCAGTAATTCCTTCAGTAAAACCTTTAACTAAATCGTAATCAGCAATTAACGTTTGATCTTTATTCAAATTAATTACTTTAGCTGGAGAATTTGTTCCTAAAACAACTTTACATTCTTGATTTGGTAAGGCTTTGAGCGCTAACCGCCAGATCCCATCATTATCGCCGAGCATTTGCCGAAGTTTCAATCTTTTTGTCCCTAAAACTACACGATCGGAACAAAATTGAAAAACGCGATCGTCAAACTCCCATTGTTCATTTTCTGAGAGTTCAATATCAGTATAATAAAGAAAAGAACCTTTTTGTCTGGGCTCAAGATTAATTGTACCAGTTCCGCGATAAATAGGAGCATTGTACTCGGTTTCGGTAGTCAAAGATACCCATAAATCTTTGAGACGACTATCAGTTTTATAAGTACCATAATCGAGTTGACCGATACAGTAGTATAAAGCACCTTTTTGAATAATTACCCCCGAATTGTTTAGCTTAATTTCCAGTTGTTGCACGAAAGGAATATTTTTCGTGGGATGATAATACTTGTTGGTTTCTTTGTTGATATTATTTTGTAGATACCACAAATCTGTAGGTTCAATAATTTTAACTAAGTATTCCATTTTTGACTCTTAAGTTAGCTAGTTTTTTGACTTCGATCGCTTCTATTTTAGGGGAAATTTTGAAAATAGTTACATTTTGCTTTTCACTGGTTTTGAGTTTAGTAAAGATAGTTAAATTTAGATAAATAATTGAGGAAAATAAATAGATTTATGGTATCATAATTATGAAATTGAATTACTTGCTAAAATAACGCGATCGCGTCCTTGGCGTTTAGCTTCATAAAGTGCGCGATCGGCAGCCTCATTAAGTTGAGTTGCATCTTGTTGTTGAGGATAAATAGCAATCCCACAGCTAAATGTTACCGAAAATTCTGCACCATCAGCTTGTTGACGAACTTGGGAAAATTTAATCCGGATTTCATCGAGAACTCGCACTGCGACTTCACCGTCGGTATCGGGGAGAATGACAGCAAATTCTTCACCACCATAACGTCCAGTAATATCACTTGGACGCAAACGTTGTTTGAGCAAACGAGAGAGACTTTTCAAGACGCGATCGCCAGTCAAATGTCCGTAAGTATCATTAATTGATTTAAAGCGATCGATATCAAGCATGGCAAAAGCTAACTTAGCATTCAAGCGAGACGCACGTTTAACCTCCCCCACCAAACGCTCTTTCAGGGTAGTATGATTAAGCAAACCCGTGAGACTATCGCAAGTCATAAAAGAGCGAACCAAACGCGATCGCTCAACTCTCGGCATTACCGAAGCAATTAAATGGTGTGGTTCAATCGGTTTAGTCAGAAAATCATCTCCTCCCAAACCAATCGCCGTTAATTGCTTATTAAAATCAGTTTCTCTCGACAAAAACACAATGGGAATACCCACATAAGCAGGTTGTTGACGAATCACCGCCGCTAATTCTAAACCATTACAACCGGGCATATACATATCCATTAAAATTAAATCCGGTCGAAAATCATTCAAGTGGGTCATAATTGCCAAAGGATCGGTAACTATTTCTGTTTCCATCCCCACTTGTTGCAAAGTAATGCCATAATAAGCTGCCAAAGGCGCATCATCTTCAACAATTAAAACTCGATAAGCTTCTGTAGCTTCAACAGACGTAAGTTTATCGAGAGCATCAATCAATTCAGCAATTTTAATTGGCTTAGGAAAATAAGCTTTTCCTCCCGCTCTCACCGCTTGTAAACGAGCCATCAAATCACTGCGAGACGAAATAAATAAAACAGGCAAAGGATGAGAGCGTCCCTGCTGAATATCTTGGACAATTTTCGTCCCAGCCAACTCATTTTCTGGAAAAACAATATCCATAATTACGGCTGCGGGACTAGCCACAGACAAAGCTTTTTTTAGTTCAGATAAACGCTGAAATGTATTTACTTGATAGCCAAAACAACTAATTTGCAAAGCTAAATCTTGACAAAGAACCGGATCGTCTTCTACTAAAAAAAGCAAGCGATTATTTGAGTCAGGAGTTGCGCAAAATTCTGGAGTACAAATATTTTCCAGTGAATAGATTTGCGGGAAAGTATTTTGCTCGGGTAAAACCGATTGCGCCGCCTCTTGCAACGCCGCGATCGCCACTTCAATTTGTGCTTTTTCCTCAGTTGTCGGTAAATCGTTGCTTTCCAGAATCGCCATAAATAACAACTCCAGTCTTCGTGCAGCTTCACCAATTTTAGGAAAACCAAAACTAGCACTGGAACCAGCTAAACGATGGGTTAAATAGTGTAAACTTGAAATACGATCGCGAGCTATTTGGCAATAATTTTCATCTTTATTACTTGCAATAAAACGATTCCAAGTAGCTTCGATCGGCTCGATTCGCTCTGGCAATTGCTGGCGATAAACCGAGCGTAAAACATCAAGTCGGGATTGAAAATTATTGAGCGCTTCAGTCATAATATTTTAACCAAATTTCCTTCACAGTGGCTGACAAATTCATGGGATCGAAAGGCTTGGCAATGACATCTAAAACACCAAGTTTTTTATAATAAGCTACTTCGTGAGTTTGGACTTTAGCTGTTAAAAAAATCACAGGCGTATCTTGAATTGCGGTAATCGAGCGCAGTGCTTGTAGCGTCGCAATTCCATCCATTCCCGGCATCATTACATCCAGTAAAATTAAATCTGGAGTAAATTCCGGTGCTGTTGTTACTGCTTCCTTACCCGAAGAGCAAATTTCTACATTAAATCCCCCAACTGCTTTTAATCCCAAACTAGCCACCGTTTGGATATCAGGATCGTCTTCTACCAAGAGAATTTTATTTAGAGGTGGTGCTGTCATTATTTGTGCATTCATTGTTCGTAAATTAATACTTAGAAAAAACTACTATCGTTCCCATATTTTTTTTCAGATCCGCTCGGCTTTTTTATTCGGTCATTTGATGTTAATTAAGGAATTAATTGTTTTAATTAGTTGCTGATTGGAAGTACGAGATTTGACCAGTGCGGCAGCAACACCTTCCGCAGCTTCCATGCTTACTTCTTTCCCAGAGAAAACTAAAGCAGGAATTGGTTTGCGAGGATTAGAGTTAAGAGTACCTAAAAGTTCTAAACCGGAACCATCAGGTAAACTGACATCAAGAATCACTAAATCAAAAGTTGTTTCGGTTAACTTTTGTTTGGCTTCCTGGAGATTGGCGGCTGTCTCGAGATTGGCTATTTCTTGCAAGATAGCAGAAATTACCTGAGTTAAATCCGGATCGTCTTCAACATGAAGAATTTGGGGTTTGCGATCGGCTTGCATTAAAACTGCTTGTTTGATTGCGGCAATCAAACGGTCTTGGTCGATTGGTTTATCCAGCCAATCAATAACAGCAAAACTGCCGCCATTTAATTCTTTTTGTCCTTGTTGTGCGGTTGCCGAGACAACAATAATTGGTAAAGATTTGGTAGTTTCTTGCTGCCGAAGTTCGCGAATTAAAGAAATACCACTGCGATCGGGTAGTGCCAAGTCTACTGTCATGGCAACATAGTTATTTTTGGCTAATAAATCTTGAGCTTGAGAGGCACTATAGGCGAGATCGGCAAGTAAACCTTCTTGCTTAAACATTAAACTCAAGAGCATGGCAATATCGCGATCGTCTTCACAAATGAGGATTTTGCGGCTTTGGGGAGAATGAGTGCGAATTAGCTGTGCTGGAGTTGTTTCCCGCCATTCTGGTAACTCAAAGTAAAAAGTTGTTCCCACATTAGTTTCAGTTTCAAAATTAATTTTTCCTCCTAAGCGCTCGACAATTGCTTTACAAATACTCAAACCTAACCCAGTTCCGGGTTGACGACGACTGCTGGAAGAATCTGCTTGGACAAATTTTTGAAAAATCTGGGGACGAAATTCTTCAGGAATCCCTTTACCGTTGTCGATAACTGAAACACGGATATAAAAGTTATTTGTTGATAGTGAGGCTTTAGCGATAGTTGCAAGTTCAAGGGGCGCATTTTTGTCTTCAGTTAATTTTACGGGCGATCGCTCCTCTGAAGCTGGGTAACGTTCGACTTTAACGGTGACAGTACCATTTTCGGGAGAGAACTTGGCAGCATTAGAAAGTAAATTAGCGAGTACCTGAAGTAGGCGATCGCGGTCTACATTGACTTTAACTTCTGCTAACTCGGTTTCTAGCTCAAATTTAATGCCATATTGTTCTCCGTAAGCCTGATTATCTTCTAATGACTGTTCGACCAAAGGAATTAAATTCAATGGTTTTAGATAAAAATCCATTTTGCCAGATTCAATTTTTTCAATGTCCAAAATATCGTTAATTAATAAAATCAACCGTTCGCTGTTTTTATAAGCGATATCTAGCAGGGATTTTGCTTGAGCAGGTAATTCGCCGGCAACACCACCAAGAATTAAACTTAAAGAACCTCGTACTGAAGTTAAAGGAGTTCTCAACTCGTGGCTGACAATGGAAACAAATTCATTTTTTAGTCGTTCGATTTTCTTGCGTTCGGTAATATCTCGTTCGATTGCTAAAACTTCATCCTCACCGTTAACGACAATGCGCGTTTCGTAGTTAGAATTTTTCTCATTAATTGTTAATTCATATTCAAATACTTGAGTTTCGTTAGTTTCTAAAGCTTGGTGAATGTATTTTAAGTGTCGATCGGCTAAATCACTGGGCAAAATTTCCCTAATGTTTTTGCCAATTTGTTGATGAGGTGTAGCTATCAGATTTTTATCTTTATCTGCTTTTACATCCAGATAAGTTCCATCTTGATGAATGCGACAAATTAAATCAGGAATAGCATTAAGGAGAGCGCGAGTTTTAGCTTCACTTTCACGCAATACTTCACTTTGACGTAAAGCTACTTCTGCTTGCTTGCGCTCGGTCATATCAAAAATTACTCCATCTAGATAATTAACAGTACCATCTTCAGTAAAAATTGCTTGACCTTGTTCGTAAACCCAACGGATTGACTTGTCAGCGCAAATCAAGCGATATTCAAACTGAAAAGGTTGTTTATTAGCTATTGCTTTGCTTACTTGCTGTTCAACTTTAGCTCGATCTTCTGGGTGAATTATCTCAGCAAAACTGCGTACTTGGTTCTGAATAAAATCACTAGTGGGATAGCCGCTCAGATCGGCGATCGCGTCGCTGATATATTCCATCGTCCAATCGCGATCGCCAGCACAGCGATACACTACTCCCGGAATATTCGCTACCAAGGTACGGAAGCGAGTTTCGCTTTTTTGCAGAGAATGAATCAACTGATTTTGGACAATCTCTGAACGTTTGCGATCGCTAATATCTCGAAAATACCAAATCCTCCCATATCGATCGCCAGAAGGCGATCGCACTGGTGAAGAATAACAGTCAAAAAAACGTCCGTCTTGTAAACGAATTTCTTCGCACCAACATTGTAATGGATAAGTAGATAAACTTTTTACATTCGCCAGGAATTCTTGGGGGTTTTTCAGTTTCGATCTTAAGTAACCAAGCAATTTTTTCTCTTCACCAGCAATGATTACTTCATTGGGAATTTTCCACATTTCTATAAAACGCTGATTGTAAGTGGCAATTTGGCGATTTTCGTTAATAACTAAGATTCCATCTAAGGCGGCTTCTTGTTGCGCTTTTAATAAAGTATTACTCCGTCTTACTGTTTCTTCAGCAGCTTTTCTTTCGCAAAGTTCTGTTTTTAATTGCTCGAATAAATCTGCTTGCTGAATTGCTATTCCGAGTTGCACGCTGAGTTGTTCGAGTAATTTTACTTCTCCCTCTTGCCATTTTCTTGTTGCTCGACAGTGGTGAGCAATTAGTAAACCCCACAAGTGATTCGAGCTGCTAGTTTGCTGACTTTTTTCTATTCTTTGGAAAATCGGAACAATTAAATTAGCTTTTACTTGCAAACTTGCTAATAGTTGCACGTGACAAGGTGTTAAGTCAGCGTTGTGAATATCATCAATAATGCGACTTTTTCCTTGACGATAAGTCGGAGCATATTTTTCTTGAAAGCAGCGATCTTCAAACTGTCGATCCTTCAGCGATCGCCAATTTTTACTTACTGATTCAACTACTACTTTACCACTTAAATCTGGATTGAAACGATAAATTACTACCCGATCGGTTTCCAGAGTATTTCTAACTTCTTCTACGGTTGTAGTCAGAACCGAGTCTAAATTTAAATGCTGGCGAATTCGCTCTTGCATTTTCGTCAATAACTGTTCTCTCTCCAGCATTTCCCGGAGATTATTTTCTGTTTCTATTCGGTCAGTTACATCATTTTGAATTCCAATAAAATTGATTAATTCATTTTGTTCGTTATATACTGGAGAAATGCGTAATTCGTTCCAAAAACTCGTACCATCTTGACGATAGTTTTTCAGAATTACACAACAATCTTTACTTTTTTTTATCGCTGCTCGAACTTTTTCTATTTGTTGAAGATCGGTATCGCTGCCTTGAAGAAATTTACAGTTTTTGCTAATAACTTCACTGGAAATATATCCCGTTAATTGCTCGAAATAGGGATTAACATAGATTAAGGGATTATTTTCTTGGGTGGCATCGCTAATAACAATTCCATTTGTAGAAGCAGCGATGGCTCGTTCTAATAATTTTAGGTACTCTTGGGATTGTTTTTGTTCTGTAATGTTACGGGTTATTTTGGCAAAACCGCTTAACTTTCCTTGCTCATTTTGTAAAGGAGCGATCGCGATCTGCGCCCAAAATTTTGAGCCGTCTTTTCGCAGTCGCCAACTTTCGGTTTCTAGTCTTCCCTCGGAAACTGCTTTTGCTAAATTTGCTTCAGGTTCGCCTTTGGAGATCGCTTCTGGTTCGTAAAAACAAGCGAAATTTTGTCCCAAAATCTCCGATCTTAGATAACCATAAATTTCTTTTGCTCCTGCATTCCAAGAACTGATAAATCCTCGCTCGTCGAGCATAATTATGGCATAATCTTTGACATTGGTGACTAACAAACGTAATTGTTCTTTTTCGGGTTGAGTACAGACTTCTCGAAATAAAATTAAGCCACCAATTTCGTCGGTTTTTGTTCGCCAAGGACTAACTTTCCACTTAATTAGTTTGCCAATCTCGTCACTCAACTCTGACCAAGTTTCGTGACTTCCTGTGATACTTTTTTGAAGTTTGGCTCTGGTGCGATCGCTAACTTCTCTACCTAACTCATAAAATGATTTTCCCTTGAGATCTTCTGCTATACCTAAATCTTCACTCCATTGACGAGAAGCTATTAAATAATTCATCTGGCGATCGCACATCGCTACTGCTACCGGAGTTTGTTCGACAAATAATTCGAGTAATTCTTGACTTTTTGACTCTTTCATGATAATAATATTCGGTTGATAAAAATTGACTGAAAATAAAAGTAAGATCCTTTGTCGGCAAGATATTCTTTAGTAATCGAGCCGGGAGTAGTAGGTGTTTTCAGGTAAAAACGGACAGAGAAAGAGACTTGAGTTCTTACACCTAATATAAACTTTTCTCTGGGAAGACGTTAGAGCGCTTTATCCCTCTGGAGAGGGATGAGGCAAATTTTCAAGTTTTTTTGTCGCTAAAACCGAGGATACTTGCAGATTCGCTGACAAATGTGAGGCAAGATCCACTTTCAGTTTCCTCCTCCAGAAAGAGGCAGTACAACCCCTGTATTAATCAATATTAGTTAGTTTGGCAATTAAACTTAGGAAACTGTTTCAAGTAAATTTGAGTACGATCCTGGCGCACTTTTTTCGCATAACTCTCATAGGTTCGAGCGTTCTTAGTCTGGTTTGAAGCCGCCGCCGCTTTTGTCACACCTGACGATCTTGACAAATATGTTCGCATCAGTGCCAACCCAGAAGCACATATTGAATGGTTAGCTAAAGATTTAGAACTAGGATTTGAGAAGATCATTTTGCATAATGTCAACCGCGAGCAAGAAAAGTTTATTGAGGTATTTGGGGATCGAGTTTTGCCAAAACTTAGTGGTGATTAGAGATTAGCGATTGGCGATCGCTGCTTAATTCCATTAAAATGCCATCGGTGAGCGAAGCGATCGCGATTTTCCTATTTCTAGCCAAAATTTATCCGGGACAACCCCAGAGAGCCAAGAATATTAATTATTGTGGAACTAACTTATCGTCTCCACACTTGCGATCCTACCTGGTTGAGCGAGTTCATTTTCTTAACAGTTAAATTCAAGCTCTTAATTCAGGGTTTTGAACCATAGCATCCCTATGAAAAAAATTTCTAAACCACTAACTTCTCTTTTGGCTGGAATCTTACTCATCGGCTTAAGTAGCTGTAATCTAGCTTCTACAGAAAAAAACTCTCTTGGAGAAAGATTGCCTGAATCTCCTCAGAGCGAAACTTCTACTCCTAATCCGAAGAGCAATCAAAGTCAATCTCTCAAAGCTAACCAACCGAATACAGTTACAGTTAACGTCTACCATGCCGATAGTCAGTGCCAAACGCTCGTACCGGAAACAGTAGCTGTTCCCGATGATAACTCCATAGAAGCAGCGATCGCCAAAGTCCTCGAATATAAAAACACTACTGATTTTGAACTAGCGGGATATCGCATCAATGTCAATTCCCAAAACGGTGTCGCTACTTTAGATTTGCGGGTTGCACCTGACTCACCCCGACAGTTTGTTTCTCTCTCTAGTTGTGAAAAATTTGCCTTATTTGGTAGTCTCCAAAAAACGCTTACCGATAATACACAATGGGACATTAAAGAAGTAATTTTCACCGAAAAAGGCGAAGAAATTTTGCTCTAGTTTCTCGTGCGATCCCGGCATCTAATCTTCATTCATCTCTCCGCTAAATCGAATATTTTAGCGGGAGTTTTTTGCATAATCCGAATCAATTCTCCAGCAACTTTACTATCTACAGGCTTACTAAAGAAGTATCCCTGCGCTGATTCACACCCTAACTCTTGCAATTTTTCTAGCTGTAGTTTCGTTTCTACACCTTCGGCGACTACATCCATACCGAGATTGTGAGCTAACATCACGATTGTGCGGACAATTTCTGTACCACTGTCAGCAGTTCCCAATCGACTTAAAAAAGAGCGATCGATTTTTAAAGTATCGATAGGAAACTCATGTAAGCGACTTAAAGAAGAATAACCTGTCCCAAAATCATCAATACACAATTTAATTCCCTTAGCTTTAAGCTGCTTGACTGCGGAATCAGAGTTAGCTACTGTTTCTAGGAAGCAACTTTCAGTAATTTCTAATTTTAAACAGTGGGGTTTAATTTTAGTGTGGCGACAAATTTGTGCCAAAGTCTCGCAAAAATTAATTTGTTTAAACTGAACGCCAGAGAGGTTCACACTCATAACTAAATTATCTGCTTCTCCCGATTGCTGCCATTCACCTAGCTGCTGACAAGCTTCTTGGAGAACCCACCAACCTAGCGAGTCAATTAAGCCCATTTCTTCTGTTACGGGGATGAACTCACTGGGAAAAATTAAACCACGAATCGGATGATTCCAACGCACTAAGGCTTCAAATCCAATTATTTGCCTTGTTGCTAGTTCAATAATTGGTTGATAATCAAGGAAAAATTCTTCTCTTTCCAGCGCCCGACGCAAATCATTTTCCAACTGCATTCGAGCCATGACGCCAATTTGCATAGCTGGATTAAAAACTTCGTAAGGTAATTGCCTAAGTTTTGCCTGATACATAGCTACGTCTGCATCGCGAAGCAAATCTTCTGGTTGCTGGTAATTAAAACTGCTAAAACTGATGCCAATGCTAGCTCCGGTAAAAACTTCATAGTTATGTAATTGAAAAGGTTGTTTGAGTCGCTCTTCAATTAGTTGGGCTATTTGAATTGCTTGGGAAAAATCTTCAATTCCTTCGAGTAAAATTGCAAATTCATCTCCTCCCAGACGAGCTACTTTTTTCGTTATCGGTAAGGAAGTTTGCAACCAAGCCGCAAAACTTTTCAGTAATTCATCGCCTACGGGGTGTCCCAAACTATCGTTAACTACTTTAAAGCGATCGAGATCGATAAAAAGTAAGGCGTAAAGATAATTTCGATTTAAATGAGCTAACTCGATCGCGTATTTGAGCCGTTTCATAAACCAGTCGCGGTTGTGCAAACCTGTGAGACTGTCGTGAGTGGCTTCGTGGATGAGTTTTTCTTCGGCAAGGCGGCGGGCAGTAATATCTTCTACTGTACCTTCGTAATAAATTATTTCTCCGTTTTTGTTTTTGACGGCGCGAGCATTTTCACTAATCCAAATCGTGCTACCATCTTTGCGATAAACTTCTGATTCAAATGCGGATACACGCCCGTATTTTTCCATTAATTTGGCAAAATAAGTGCGGCGGTGGGGATCGACATACAGTTGACCGCCAATGTTAGTTAAAATTTGGATCAGTTCTGCTGGGGAATCGTAGCCGTAGATATTGGCTAGGGCAGGATTAGCACTTAAATAACGTCCGTCGGGTAAGGTTTGAAAAATGCCTTGAGTGATGTTTTCAAAGATACTGCGATATTTGGCTTCTGCTTCTTTGAGTGCTGTTTCTGCTTGTTTGCGTTCGATCGCGATCCGAGTTAAGTTAGTTGTGTCTTCGAGTAACTGCCAGTCTGAGGGTGTAGGCGTACGTGGTTGGCGATAGTAAATAGCAAATGTGCCGAAGATTTTACCTTGGCTAGAAGATATTGGTGTAGACCAACAAGCTCGTAGTCCATGACTTAAGGCTAGAGAGCGGTAATTTTCCCAGAGGGGATCGCTGGCAATATCTGTAACTATAACTGGTTTTTGATAATAGGCGGCTGTACCGCAGGAACCAGCATGGGGAGAGATTTCTATTTGGGAGAGAGCTTGAATATAACTTTGAGGTAAACTAGGAGCGGCTAGAATCTGTAAATGTTTTCCTTGGGCATCAACAACTAAAATTGAACCTAATAAACCGTCTGAGTTGGCTTCGATGCTTTTGACTAAGATATTTAAAGTATCTTCTAGAGATGCGTCGCTGGCAATGGTTTCTAGGACTTGTTTCTGACTTGCTAAAAGATCTTCTGCTTGTTTGCGATCGCTGATATCTCTGGATACAGCCACTATTTCGCATACTTGTCCCTTCTGGCGATCTACGCTTCCTGCTTTAGTAAAGCGATCGTTGATTCTTTTGATGCTTGTTTCTAACCAAATGTATTTGCCATTTTTGTGCTGAATGCGATAAGTAATTGTCTGGTTGGTGGTAAGGTCTTCTAAGGTGCTGTTATATTGTTGAATTACTTCTAAGTCTTGCGGATGAAACAATTCGTAGGGAGAACGACCGATTAATTCTGATGGTTCGTATCCTAGGAGAGTTTTACAAGCGGGAGATACATAAGTAAAAACTCCATCTCTTCGATGTCGAGAAATCAGATCGGTGGCGTTTTCTGCTAGCAGTCGATATCTCTCTTCGCTTTCTCGTAATGCTTGTTCTGCTTCCTTACTTTTCGTAATGTCGGTGATAAATCCCTCTACGTCAATTAGTTCTCCGGAGGGGCTAAAAATACCTCTACCTGTTTCCC
Source organism: Oscillatoria salina IIICB1 (assembly GCF_020144665.1). Classification (NCBI taxonomy): domain Bacteria; kingdom Bacillati; phylum Cyanobacteriota; class Cyanophyceae; order Oscillatoriales; family Oscillatoriaceae; genus Oscillatoria; species Oscillatoria salina. The sequence continues at coordinate 96,634 of NZ_JAAHBQ010000007.1, forward strand.
AAAACCATTTTTTCTCTCCGCTTTTGGTTCTGATCCGATATTCTACTTCATAAGGTTCTTGAGCCGCGATCGCTGTTTCGATCTTCTCTAATACGTTTGACAAATCTTTTGCATAAATAATATCGTTATATTCCATTTCCCCTTTGTTGGTTAGTTCTTCGGCTCGATAACCCGTTAAAGCAAATACTCCTTTACTAAGATATTTCATTGACCACTTGCCATCATTGATGCAAGAGAATACTATCCCAGGCAATAAGTCAATAAAAATACTTAGTCTACTTTTGCTTTCTCCCTTTTTTAGTTTTGCTTGTTCGCTGGCAATAGTTTCCTGCACGAGCGCAATAACCTCCTCTGCGACCCGGGGAACAATTTGAGTTTCGTCTTCCCACTTTTTCTCTTCAGTAACAATTTATACTGATTTTTTTCTTTTTCTGATTTTAGCCTTATCTATTCCTGGAGATAGTTAATAATTTTACCCTCAAAAATCAGCTTAACAACAATTTTCCTCGCTTTAGTTGCTTGGTTTATTTATCTTGGCATATTTCTATCTTCAAAAAAATATTTATGGCGCTTTCTTGACAATTTTCCCTTCTTTAATTTAACTTTTTATCTGTTATATAACATCTTTTTTCTCAGCGTCTACTTATTTTTAAGAGTATTTTGTTTATTTCTGTAAAGAATGGTAACATTAAATTAACTTTTTGGGCAAGCAAAGTCTTCAAACTCAAGCAAAGATTGAGCTTAAGCTTGAATAGGGAAAATTAACTATTGTCAAAATTACTCTCTTGAGATTTGACCAAGAATAATGGGTTTCAAGCCCCGTCCTTATAGGACGGCTTTGATGCTATTCTAAGAAAGTAGCCTGGTACAGACAGGATTCGTCGGTACTGTCTTAAGTTGACGACGTAAAGCGATACCAGTACATGAGGCGCGAACAACCTCTTAAAAAACGCACCGGACTCGACAGAGTACCGAAAACCAGTGGTTAAGAAATTTGCTTTTTCGAGTATCGTGGGGCGCACGAGAATTTACGCTTGGGGAGATATATCCCACTGGAACTAATTGCCGCTCTTGATAAAATTGCTTTTTTGTTAATTTGTCAAGGGAGGGGTCGAATCGGCGAGACTGATTCCTTTTAGTTGTAAGGAGTGTCGTTGAACCAAGAATCCCCGCGCCTTTAGGCAGGGGAGCGTCAAACGACTGAGACAACCTACACCCCCAAAAGACTATCGGGTAGGAATCGAAACGATCGCGATTCTGAGGGTAAAATTTGATCTGGGGATTTAGTCTAGTTCGAGAATTACCGGAGCGTGATCGCTAGGTTTGACTTGCTTTCTCGGCGTCACATCAATTGTACAAGACTTTGCTCGATCGTAAAGATTCATTGTGAGATAGTGATGGTCAATGCGCCAACCTCTGTTACCCTGGAAGGCGCGAGTGCGATAGTCCCACCAACTATAATGTCCCCCTTCACTGGTAAACTTACGAAAGGCATCAGCTAAACCAATTTCTAAAACGGCTTGTAATGCTTGTCTTTCCGCAGGAGAGGACATGATCTGCTTTTCTTTTCCTTCAGGGTTATGAATATCTCGATCTTCTAAGGCAATATTAATATCTCCGCAGACACATAAATTGCCTGGGGGTTTAGCTTGTAAAATTTGCAGATATTCCCGCAAAAGTTTTAACCAATTGAGTTTATAGGTGTATTTCTCGCTACCGACAGCCGAACCGTTGGGAACGTAAAGATTAACTAAACGTATTCCGGCAACTACGCCGCTAATGACCCTTTTTTGTGCGTCAAACTCGCCGACTTGCTCTCCGCCTAAAATCGGCGTAAAACCAATTATGACATCTTCTAGGGGTGTTTTACTGAAGATAGCCACGCCGTTATAAGCTTTTTGTCCGGAAATATAAAGATGATAGCCTAACTCCTCAAAAGTTTTTCGGGGAAAATCTTGGTCGATTACTTTGGTTTCTTGTAAGCAAAGAACATCAACTGGATTCGCCTCTAACCAGTTTACTACCTGCGGCGATCGCGTGCGGATTGAGTTGACATTCCAAGTGGCTATTTTCATTCTTGATTACTAATTTAGGTAGTTACTATTGGGGAAATGGCTGTTTGTGCAGTCAGTTTCAACCCAGTTCTTAGCATACCCTGATTTTAGTTCTCTCTTTCCCATTGCTCTAGCTAACTGACTGCTGAACCCAATTTAACTAACTTTTAATGCTTACCAAATGTCCAACTTGGTGATGAGTATAGTCAACAAACTCAACTGCGATCGCAACTATTAATTTTCCCAACTATCTTGAATCAAATTGTTGCCAAAATGTCTTTTTTGTGCTTCTTTCTCAACAATAGCAACGAATATCTTCGCCACATTCGTCAGCTAAATAACAGAGTGCGCGGAATCTTAAACCAACTACTTCTTCGTAAAGTGGATTTAATTTGCACAACGGCGGAATGTGAGCAATTTTACGCCCAAATAAATAAATATCTCTCTCGAAAGGACATTGTACTGGTATAGTTCGACAAAGTAAATGTGCTATCCATTGATTCTTAATTTTTACTTGATTTAACCATTGACGAAGTGGATATAACCAGTCAATTGATTGGTTTCTTCCGAAAATTAGTGTATTCATCTTTTGGAGGTTGTTATTGGTTATGTCAAACACGATCGGCTTTCAATTAACTTCTATAATTTGAGTCTAACCATAAATAAAAGAAATCGCCAGGGTTTATAAATATAAAAAATTTTTATCAATTATAAATTTGACTTAACTCCCGTCTCCTGGAGGGAAAAAAGTGAATCTCGCCCCAATTTGTTTATTTTCTGATTGGAGGAAATAATTTACCTCTTAAGGAGGAATACATCGGCTAATTTTTCTCCCTAAGAGTGATGAAGAGACGAGCTTATTTATTTAAATTGAGAGGTAGTATAGCAACTTAATCTACTAAGTTTAGCTGAATCTATAACGATAATAAAAAGAGGTTATTATGAAGAGCGCAACTCGAATTACTTTAGCAACCACCTTAGCATCAATTACGGCTATAGGCGCAGGATTCGGTTTTGCCAAAACCACAACTGCATCGCCGACATTCAGTCAAAATTCGTTGATAATCAGTGATTGTAGTCGCTCTGGTTGCACTTCCTATCGAGCCAACTACGAAGACGCGATCGCGCAAGGTATAATCGAAAGACCATCGCTAGTAGCTGATGAAAATGAAGCGGTAAATCTCGCTAGACAAGCTTTAGATCGAGATAATAAAGAAGAAGCTGCTCGTCGTCTTGCTCAAGCTTTAGTAATTATCTCTGAAGCAGAAAGTCAAGAACAAGCATTAGCCGCAGAAAGAGCATTAGATGCGGAACTTTTAGAAGAAAGAGGACAAACTTTACGGGAAACTCTACCCTTATTCGGAGAAATTTTCCCACTCATAGAAAATCCTTACAGCTAACCAAAATCTTGAATCTAATCCTGTAAACTACAAGATAAGTGTAGTTTGACAAGAAGCTGAGGAGAAAACACCATGACAGAAATTATTTTTTTAGTCGAGGACGATCCTGAAGGTGGCTATGTAGCCAGAGCAATCGGTGAATCTATCTTTACTCAGTCTGATAGCATTCAAGAACTACGAGAAATGGTTAAAGATGCTGTTCATTGTCATTATCCTGATGAAGCAACTCGTCCAAAACTAATCCGTTTACATATCGTTCATGATGAGGTTATTGCTTCATGAAGTTGCCGAGAGATTTATCTGGTGATGAACTCGCAAAAGCTCTGCAAAAATTAGGATATGCGGTTGACCACCAAACAGGTAGTCATCTAAGATTAACAACTCAAGAGAACGGAGAGCATCATGTTACTATTCCTAACCACAAACCGATTAAAGTAGGTACGCTTAGTGCAATCTTAAGAGATATTGAAAACCACTTTAAGATAACTCGTGAGGAACTTTTAGAGCAACTTTTCTCTTAATTAATTAGTTATTTCAATTTCCTTCAAGCAATCTGGGATAGATTCAAAAACAGCTTAAACAGCGATCGCATTCAGCTTCAAGTAACTTTATAAAATTTGCTCTTTAGCGATCGCTCTTTCAAAAATAGAGAAGATTACCTGGAAAATCAGCTAGAATTAACCAAAATCTCTTGAAGTATCTCAAGGCTAAATCATGCAGATAAAAGTCGAAGTTCCAGATGAATTGGCGATACGATTGAGTTCGTTCGAAGATCAGTTACCACAAATTTTAGAACTGGGTTTGCGGGAATGGAGTGCAGATGCTCAATCTGGATTTTCTGGATTGGCAGATGTTGTCGAATTTTTGGTAAATCTTCCCACTCCAGAGGAAATTTTGGCTTTAAAACCCTCTGAAGCATTACAAAAGCAGATCGAAAATTTGCTGGAAAAAAATAGGACAGTTGGGTTGACACCTGAAGAGGAAAGATCGTGGCAACAATATGAATATGTTGAGCATTTGGTGCGGGTAGCTAAAGCTAAAGCATTACTGAAACTTAAGGGATCGTAAAGCATGAGCAAGGCTTATGTTTCTGCTGCACTCAGACGCTTAGTTTGCGATCGCGCTCATTTTGCTTGTGAGTATTGTTTAATGCGGTGAAATTTCAGTTTTTGTTCCCCATGAGATCGATCGTATCATTGCGGAAAAGCACGGTGGACAAACAGAGGAAAATAATTTGGCGTTAGCTTGTACAATCTGCAACAAGTATAAAGGGAGCGATCTGGCTTCAATCGATCCCATAAATGGAGAAATGGTGAGATTGTATCATCCTCGTCGCGATCGCTGGCTTGACCATTTTAAATTAGAAAAAGGCGAAATTATACCATTAACTGCTATTGGAAGAGTAACAGTGAAATT
>NZ_JAAHBQ010000008.1 GCF_020144665.1 Oscillatoria salina IIICB1
CTACCACTCCCCGATAAACTACAGTGCGTTTACCCAGGTAAAGTTCCTCTATTAAACGGTATTTACCTAACCGTTGATTTAAATGGATGACCTCTTGTGGATTATTTTCTTTCATATCAAGAATTGTAATTATCTGACAATGGGTAGTTGAGTTTACCCTCGGTAGCTGAATCGCTCGATTAAAAGCCCTTGGGTAGTCTTTTTATTGTAAGAAGAAGTTGTGAAAAACTTGTGAAGGTCATCCTCGTAAAACTAAGAGATTTTCTAATAGCAACATTAGCTAAGAAAATACAGATAATCGTGATTATTATTTTCTTGAATGGCGATCGGGACTAAGAGTTTTGTTAGATTAGAAGCGAAAATTTTCCGAAAAGCTTTCTGAGTTTTCAATCCAAGCCCCACGGTCAGCAATAAGCGGTAGATTCGGGTTAAACAGTACCATGAAACCGCAAAGCTGAACGATAGATTCTTCCAGTAGCGATCGCCCCGTCAAGATCTAAGACTAGTAAACGAATGTCTATTGGTAGTACGTTAGTTAAGAGGTTTGAGGTGGGTTGTGGAGTTGTGGGTTGGAATTCTCCACTCAGCGATCGCCTTTCAATTCTACTGATAACCGAATCACTGGTAAAAGGCGGAGGTTATGTCCCAAGGAAAAAATTCCTACCAGACGAGTCGTTTGGTATTGTTAGCGATGCTCTGGCTGACTATATTTGTCTTGTCAGTCAAAATTTTTGCTGCTTGGAAGACGTTCTCGCTGACTTTGTTGTCTCAATCGTTACATACTTTAATCGCTGGTTTTAGCATTCTTTTAAGCTTACTAGCCGCGATCGCAACCGATCGTCCTTCTGGACGCGAAATTTACGGTCACGGGAAAAAAGAAACGGCGATCGCGTTTCTTTTGGCGGTATTTTTTGGCTTTGCTTGTTTGCATTTACTCTGGATGTCTGGAGTCCAACTAATTAGTGCGTTGCAACAAGAAACTCCCCAAATCTCGGTCGAGGTTACTCTTCCTCTGATTCAGATGTTAGGAGTAATTGTCTTCACTAACTTAGCTTTTGCGATTCTGGGTTCGATCGAAGCGAGAATTTTACGCAATCCCAGTCTGCGTTTGAATAGTCAACAGCTACTCAAAGATGCTGGCTTAACTTTCTTGGTTTTGGGTAGTTTCTTAGGAATCTGGTGGGGTTTAATTTGGGTTGACCTTTTGCTACCATTTTTTCTCATTCTCTTGGCAGTGTCGAGTTTTCGACAAACTCTGCTCCGACAATTACCTTTAATGGTCGAACAAGTCGCGATCGCCCCAGAAGTCCTCGCCAAAATTGCTTACTCTACTGGTGCAGTCAGTCAGTGCGATCGCGTTCAGTCACGAGGAATTGTCGGTCGTTTTGTTTACGTGCAAATGCACTTGGTTCTCTATTCTGAATTTGCTGACGCTGCGGGATCTCTGGCTGAAGAAATCGAAGCTAGTATTCGAGAACGTTTTGGTCCAGTGCAAATTACTTTTTTCATCGATCGTGAAGATCCCGAAGATGAAGAACTGGATTAATTTAAATGACTACCTTTGGTTTAATAGCGCCCTCCAAGTCGCAGGTCCGACAACTCCATCTATTTCTAAGCCAAATTTTTCTTGCGCTGCTTTGACAGCCGCTAAGGTTTCCGTTCCAAAATCGCCATCAGCTAACCCTTCCAGAAAGCCCAGAGTACGGAGTCGTTGTTGCAACTGAGTAACTGCTGGTCCGCGCATTCCCTCTCGCAAAATCGGTAAAGTTACTGCGGCTGAGGAGGAAGTAGCGACGGTGGCTTGATTTTCATCTTCGTTATTCGTCGTTACAATTGTCGCCGCAGGAGCAGTATTTTCGTTATTACTCGCACTCGGCGACGGCGATGCAGTTGCAGTTGTTTGGGGTGGAGTCATCGGAAATAAGCGATTCCAAGTGGTTTGACCCACGATCCCATCAACATTTAAACCTGCGGCTTGTTGAAATTTAGACACAGCAATTACGGTACTTTCAGCATAAGTACCGTCTACAGTATCCTCAAAGTACCCTAACAGCTTTAATGCTGCTTGAATTTGAGATACTTCGGTTCCCCTAGAACCAACTCTTAAGGTTGGGCGATTAATTTGGGTTGAGGTATTTGGCTGGGCGAAAATAGGTTGAAGGGGAAATAGTGGCAGCGTGGCTACTAATCCAAGGGAAAGTAAACTCTGCCAAATTTTTACCTGTGGGAATGGTTTTTCTTTGCGGTTCATCTCATCCCTCGTTACTTGTTGGACGATCGAAAAAGTTAATCAAATTATATTTAACATTTGCTGGAAGGAAAGAAAAACCAAATTGCCTCATTGGGGTAGGGAATGTCCTTCGACTGCTTCTGCTGGTCCAACTATCGATAAGTAGGGAGATTCGTGAAAATAGCGACAAGCTACTTGTTGAGCAATTTCTGGGGTAATATTAGCGATCGCGTTCTGAAAATAACTGTCAAATTCAATTCCTAAGCCAATTGTTTCATACCAACCGAAAATTTGTGCGATTTCGGAATTGCTTTGCTTACCTAGGGCATATTGTCCTAAGAGTTTATTTTTTGCTGCTTGTAGTTCCTCTGCGGTTAACTCAGTTTGACAAAGGCGTTTGAGTTCTGTGTGTAACCCCTCAATTGATGTGGCTGTATTTCCTGGTGCTGTCCCGATATAAACTACAAAGTTAGATTTGTCCATCCTCGTCGGATAAAAAGCCGAGACATCGTAAGCTAATCCTCGCTTTTCCCGTAATTCCACAAATAACCGACTCGAAAGTCCGTTCCCCAGATAAGTATTCAACAATTTCAGCGCAAAATAATCTTTCTCTTTGATTGAGGGAGTCAGATAACCCAGCATGATAATTGACTGCTGAGTTTCTTGCGGTGTGATTTCTAGAGAAGGTTGAGAAGTTAACTCAGCTAACTTTGGTATGGGTAATGAGGTGTTCGGAGCTTGCCAATCGCCAAAAGTATGCTCTACTAATTTAACTGCCTCTGCTTGTGTCAAACGACCCGACAAGCTAATCACCATGTTATCGGGACGAAAATAAATTTGGTGGTGTTGTTCTAAATCAGCACGACTCAAACCGGAAACAGTTTCTTCTCTACCTAAGATTGAGACACCATAAGGATGATGGGGATACATTGCTTGTCGTAGTTGGTTGAAAGCAACGTTAAAAGGTTGTTCTTGCTGGGAGCGAATGTTTTGTAAGCTGAGATTTTTTTCTAATTCTACTTCTTCGGTCGGGAAAGTCGGCGATCGCAACATCTGTGCTGTTAGCTGTAACATTTGAGCAAAATCAGCCGAAACTGTTTTTAAACTCACTAAAAAATAATCTGACGCTGCATCTGCACCCAGACTTGCTCCCACAGATTCAACTTTTTCCGCAATTTCTAACGAAGATAGTTCTCCACATCCTTTAGTTATTGTCGCTGACAGCAGGTGAGCGCGTCCAGCCGCCTCTCTTGCTTCCCCAGTTGCACCTGCATTTTTGAAAAAAATTCGCCCAGCAACAATATCTGCTGCCATATTTTCGGCGGAAATTACAGTGATACCGTTGTTTAACACGCAGCGATTAATTTTTTGCTTTGGCTGTCTAGTTGTTGGGGATTTTTGGTGCATTATTTCTCTCGTCAAATAGTCAAGCAAAGTTGCTTGAGTTTTTCTGTTCTATTTTCGCTCAAACTCTTTTGTACTGTATCATTTGCTTCCTAATTTTGACATCTGAACTCTGGAGAGAGAAAGATTGCCAAAATTTTCTTATCATAATCAAAATATTTTGTCAAACCCCAGTTAAATTAATTATTTTTTTTTAACATCAAAAGGTGCGTTCGGAACGCACCTCAAAAAAATTAATCTTCTCTTTATTTTAAAAATGAAGATTGTGGCGTATTTAATTCTCGATTACATCGGTTTTAACACTGTGGCTGCATAACGTTCTGGAGAAAGATATTGACGAGCAAATCGTTGAATATCTTCTACTTTCACAGCACGAATCTTGTCTGGATAAGTAACCGAGGTTTCTGGTGTAGCGATCGCATTATAGTAACCGTATAAACCAGCTAGTTGTCCTGGAGTTTCCGTCGAGAAAGCATAATCATTACATAAAAGCCGTTGCGATCGGGTTAATTCCGCTTCTGTAATTGATTTTTCCTGCAATTCCCAGAGGAGATCGCGCAAAATTTCTTCGACTACCTCGACATATTCTGGCAGTAACCAAGCATTAATCGTCAATAAACTCGAATCACGCTGTAAAGAAAAATCACTGCTAATATCCAAAACTAATTGTTGTTCCTCCCGTAATTGTCTCACCAAACGCGAAGAACGACCGCTCGCTAACACTGCTGAAAGTAAATCTAAACCAAAAGCATTATCTAAATTATCTACTCCCGGTCCGCTCCAACCCAGCGACAAACGAGCTATTTCTAATCTTGGCAAACCCAGTTCGAGCCGGCGAATTTCTGTTAGTGGCGGTTCGGCTTCAACGATCGTTGGAGGACATTCCGAGCGCGTAGTAAACTCGCTAAAAGCTTGCTCAACCAAATTTAACGCTGTTTCTTGTTCGACGCCACCAACAATCACCACTGTCATATTTTCTGGTTGGTAATGAGTAGCGTGAAAACAGCGCATCATATTCGGTGAATGCTGCAATAATATTCCTTCTTCTCCTAAAATCGAACGCCCGTAGGGATGACGTTGATACAAACACTGACATAACGCTTGGAAACCCAACCAATCGGGATCGTCATAACTACTATGCAGTTCTTCTAAAACTACATCTCGTTCGCGGAAAAATTCCTCATCAGGGATGCTAGCGTGTAAGAGAATATCTGCCAAACAAGCTAAAGTTTCCGGTAAATAACGAGCGGCTGTAGTCAAGAAAAAGTGAGCATAATCGTGGCTAGTAGCCGCATTTGCCATCCCACCACTATTTTCAATGATGCGATCGAATATTCCCGGAGCAGTATTTTTACTGCCTTTAAAAATCATGTGTTCCAAAAAATGAGCCATTCCCGACCATTCTTCGGGTTCCGCGATCGCTCCCGCTCTTACCCAAACATCAACGACGACTACAGGCGTAGCTGGCAAGTGCTGGTGGATAATAGTTAAGCCATTGCCTAGTTTAAAGATTTGTGCTGGAAACGCGATCTGGTTGCTTCGCTCTGATAATAGTTGCAATTTTCTCTCGCCAAGTTCAGAGTTTTATGATATATTACCTTTTTTTAGGTTGGTAATTTAGCATACAGTTATACAGAAAAGTTTAACTTTAAGTCGTAGGAGAGTAATAGATGGGAAAAACACCATCAGGAATTAAAGTAGTCAGCGATAATCGCCAAGCCCGCTATCTGTACGAGATTCTGGAAACTTACGAAGCGGGAATTTGCCTGACAGGGACAGAAATCAAATCAGTGCGGGAGGGAAGAGTGAACTTGCGCGATGGCTACGCGATTCTTCGGGGGGGAGAAGCTTGGTTGCTAAACGTTCATATTTCGCCTTATCAAGCGAGTAGCGACTATTTCAACCACGATCCCACACGCAGCCGAAAATTACTGCTGCACCGCCGAGAAATCAATAAACTGATCGGACAAGTGCAGCAGAAAGGATTAACATTAGTGCCTTTGAAAATGTATATGAAAGGCAACTGGGCGAAAGTAAGTATTGGCTTGGGTAAAGGTAAAAAGATTTATGACAAGCGCGAAACGATTAAGAAACGTCAAGATAAGCGAGAGATGGAAAGAGTCATCAAGCGTTATTAAACTTTAACGACGTTCCGGGAGATTTTCACGGCGGTAATAGAAACTAGCAACGATCGCCACCATTAGCCACCAGAGGACATTAATTTGAGGGCGATACCAAACCGTATCGAACAAACCTTGAGCAAGCATTCCCGACATGGCGGCTAAAGCTCCCACCAACCAAAAAGCCTCCCGATTCATTGTCTGACGCAGGTGTAAGATCAAACGGACACCTTGATTGTATGTCACCACAATCAGCCAGAGAAAAACAGCAAAACCAATAAAGCCTGTTTCGACGACAATCTCCAGAAAAATCGAATAAGCACTCAAAGCAGTGTATTTCGGGCGCATATACAGAGGATAGATTTTATTGAAAGCATCATTCCCTGGACCGATGCCAATAATCGGGCGATCGCCGATCATCTCAAACACAGCTTCCCAAACATTGAGGCGAAAATTATTACTACTATCCTCACGCCCGGCAAAAATAGTCATTACCCGCAAGCGTAAAGGTTCGACAAGCGCGATCCCCAACAGCAAAACACCTGCCATCGTGCCAAAAACTAGAGGTAGCAACCATTTACGCCAAAAAGGAGAAAGATAAGCATCCCACCAAAAACGTAGTAGCACTCCAAAAGTCAACAATAGCGCCAACATTCCCATCCAACCGCCGCGACTGTCAGTGTAATACAAGCAAGCCGAATTAACCAATACCATTGTCACAGCTAAAATTCGTGGTAAAAGCCTGCGCCAGACAAAAACAGCAGCCAGACTAAGCGCGATCGCGCTCATCAGATAACCCGCCAGCAAATTAGGATTACCCAGATAACTATAAACCCTCGTACTTCCTGCTAGCTCAGAAGTAGGGTCATTCCAAGTCGCCAACTGTTCCACACCAAAACGCTCTTGACGAATGCCATAAAGACTCACCAGCAAAGCCACATGGAGATAAACGCCAACGATCCAAGAGCGTAGCCTCTGGTGACGCAAGATCGCCGAACCAAGAGCAAACAGAAGCAAATAAAGAGTTAACTTTTCCCAACCAGAAAAAGCCGCCGACTTCACCGGAGAAAAAGCCGTCGCCACCGTCGCGATCGCCCAATACAATAACACCAACACATGAATTGGAGTCACCGCAGTCGGCGTATCATCCGAAACCGTCAGCAGCATCCAGTAACCAGCACAAGCAATTAACAAAACCCCGATCAAACTTGTTGAGACAAAAGGACTTAGCCCAATAACCAAACTAATCAGCAAAGCCCCGATCGGTTCTGCCCATTGTAGCAGCCAGCTACCTTCGCGCCAGAGCCGCAACCAACCCACTAATTTATATAAATAGCTGGAACCGCACCAGCGATCGAAGCGCAAATTTGAAAGCGTAAATGTTTGCCAAGCAGCATTCATGGGTTTGTGATTTGAAGAAATTTTTTCCACTAACAATCTACAACTTTCAAGTTTAGATTCTTCTTCTTTAAAGACGTAATTTCCAACTCTAATTCTCTCATTATGCTTCTGTTGGCTTCATTTGGGGCAAATTAATCATGTAGCGATAGCCATTTTCGCGAGAACCGCGAACAAAAACCGTACCTCCGTGCATTTCCGTAAGATGACAACAAAGTAATAACCCTAAAATTTCCCGCGATTTATCTGTAGTAGACTTATCCTGAACTTTTTCAGCCTCGATCAAAGCAGCATACAGAGAAGCACTCGATAGAGTCGAACAATTACCCATTTTCACCCCAACAGAACCCAAATCGTTTAATCCTTGTGCTTCCAGAACAGTAGAATAAAATTCTTGTTCCGGCAAACCTTCTCCTAACCAAGGGTGAGAAACCCAAACAGCAATATTCAAGTTTTTATTTTTACGAGAAACGTGAATCCGCACCTCACTACCTGCCTCTGCCGAAGCGATCGTGCTAGCAATTAGATAGTATAGTGCTTGTCGCACCTTATCTTTATCTAGCAACCAAATTCTATTTCCCGGTTCGACTGATAAACGAATCTCCTGCTGGCGATGCTTTGCTACTCGTTCCAAGTTATTAACTGCTTGCTGGCAAAGCATTTCAATATCTACAGAATTCAATTCTAATTGTTGAGAATGTTCGTTAGCAATGCCGAGATTGACAATTTCTTCGACTAGTGACAACAGTCGTTCGCCGCTATTGTGAATGACCTCCAAATATTCCTTCTGTTTGTGAGTTAACGGACCGTAAACTTCCCGCGTTAAAACACTTGTCATACCCATGACAGAAGTCAAAGGAGTCTTGAGTTCCTGTGCTAGTTGCATTAGCAATTTAGCTTTAATATGGTTGGTTGAGTTGCAGGTAGCCTGAGAATGAGACTCCCATTCAACTTGATTTGCTTGTGAATGAGTAATCCTCTGTTGGTAAAGAGCATCCCCTAATCCATAAGGGAAAAATGACGAGCATTCAGTTCCTTTAAGCGTCGAGGAGGAAACAGAAGTTAGTTTCACCAAGCGATTGCGTTCGTGTTCGCTCAAACACCAACGAGCAGTAATTGTCAAAAATTCTACATCACGAGGCGTAAACTGGCGAGGCATTGCGTCCATTACTGCTAGCGTACCCAGACAAACTCCTTCTGCTGTCAGCAGGGGAACGCCCAAATAAGCACGTATTCCGTAGTGTTGAGCTAGGATAGTTTGAGCAAAAACTGGATTAGTTGTAGCATCAGCGATCGCTAAATAGTTTTGAGAGTCCACGACATAACTACAAAATGATTCGTTGCGAGGTAACTGACGAGACGTCGCTAACTGATTCATTAAGCCAATGCTGGATAAACCTACCGTTGATTTAAGCCACACCACATCTTCAACCATCAAGCCCAAAAAACAAATTTGCGCTTCGAGATAGTTAGCCGCAGTTTGAATCGCTTCCTCAAACACTGGAGGTGTCTCAGTTTCTAACAAACCTAAATTTTTCAGAACTGCTAATCTTTGCTTTTCTCGCGCAACTGGTGCTAAACCATCTAGACGACAAAAAAGTTTGTGATTGTGGTTAACCATGCTTACCCCTACCCTTACATCTGCTACTTGCATCTCTTGCGCTCTTATAGTGTTTCGGGATTAATTTGCTTATACTTAACTTTCCCGTTTCCGTAGCCACAATCAACATCTTCAGAAATATTGGGGATGGGGGAAGGGAGAGGGGGTTATCAGTTAGTCGTTTACTAATCTAAACTCCAAGCAGGATGAGTAAGTAAAGAAGCAAAAACCCTAACCCCTCTGAGTTGGTTAGATAACGGTAGATGACCTTTTGGTGCAGATAAATCCCAGGTAAACTCGCGAGGATAGGTAGTCCATTTGTTACCAGATTTCCAACCAATTTTGGGCCAAAGTTTAGCAAAGTCTTTTCCAACAGCTAGCCACAAGTCTCGTTGGACGGAAAAGCCAAATTTCCCTTCAGAATAAATAAACCAAAGCCGATCGATTGTTTGTAGATCGCTAACGGGAAAGCTTTCGACTTCAGTAAAATAAAGCCACTTACGCGCGATCGCTGCTTCTCCGGCTAATTCACATAATTTGGCTAAAGTCAAGCGATCGGCTTTTTGATAATCACCTTTCGCTAGCGATTTTTGGATCGGGAGATAATCAATATTCCGTTCTGATACAAGCGGTACTACACCTTGAGGAAATTTAGTTTGGAGAAATTCTTCAGTTGTAGGGCTATTTGCTTGATACAGAAGCTGGTATGCTTTCCCCACAACTAAATTAGGGGGAGAAGACTGATGCTGTTGCAAAAATTCCCTTAATATTGCTAAACCTGGATCGCCGAAAGCGACGAACTTAGAAACAAGCTGGAGTTGATTTTTTTCAGACTCAGACTGAAAAAGTTCTCGTAACTCTTCTAAATCGGTCTTGGTATCTTTTACTGAGGCGGTGTTTTGGTCAGTCATAAATAATTAGTTGACCGTCGGAACGATTAAATCTGACACTACAACTTTAGAGGTCAAGGCTTCCACCAAACAACGAGGAAAGCGCGAGTAATAGTAACATAAATTCTTACTACCCGTGCAAATACAAGCAAATACCTTAATTCACGGCAGATAGCTGTGGAAGACGATCGTGCGATCGCTTTGGCTAGCTCTGGAAGTAGAACTTGTTACTTTGACCAAGATCGATTTTACAGCGATCGCGTTCCCTAGTTGAAGTGGCAAGGAAATTATCGTTACAGTATTTAAGCATCTTCAGGCAATTCACTGCTAAATCTCTAAGATCGGGAATTGATTGTCACGAAGTCTTTACGCTTGTTGAGTGTTGGTGATTCCTGAATAAAAAATATCTGGTAGTCTACCAATAATAAATTACTTAGCGAATAAACTGATGTACGAAAAAATTACTCCTCCTACGGTTGGTGCGAAAATTAGCTTCAAAGATGGGGAACCTATAGTTCCCGACGATCCCATTATTCCCTTTATTCGTGGCGACGGTACGGGAGTTGATATTTGGCCTGCGACGCAAAATGTCCTTGATGCTGCGGTAGCTACTGCTTACGCTGGAAAAAGGAAAATTAATTGGTTTAAAATCTACGCTGGTGATGAAGCTTGTGATCTTTACGGGACTTACCAATATTTACCCGAAGATACTCTCAAAGCCATTCAAGAATACGGTGTCGCGATTAAAGGTCCTTTGACTACTCCGGTGGGTGGTGGTATTCGTTCGCTGAATGTCGCTTTACGACAAATTAATGACCTTTACGCTTGTGTTCGTCCCTGCCGCTACTATAGTGGTACTCCTTCTCCTCATAAATATCCAGAAAAGCTGGATGCGATCGTCTATCGGGAAAATACTGAAGATATTTATTTGGGTATTGAATGGAAACAGGGAACCGAAATCGCCGCTCGATTAATTAAAATACTCAATGGTGAATTAATTCCCGCGACACCGGAACACGGTAAAAAACAGATTCCTCTCGATTCGGGAATTGGCATCAAACCAATTAGCAAAAATGGTTCCCAACGTTTGGTACGCCGCGCGATGAAACACGCCCTCACGCTGCCAAAAAACAAGCAAATGGTTACTTTGGTGCATAAGGGTAATATCATGAAGTACACTGAAGGCGCTTTTCGCGATTGGGGCTACGAACTAACCACAACTGAGTTTCGGGCGGAATCGGTGACGGAACGAGAATCTTGGATTTTGAGTAATAAGGAAAGTAATCCAGAAATTAGTATTGAAGCAAATGCGCGTAAAGTTGAACCAGGTTACGATTCTCTCACTCCTGCTAAACAGGAAGAAGTTTGCGCCGAAGTTAAAGCAGTTCTCGATGCAATTTGGGAGAGTCACGGAAATGGAAAATGGAAAGATAAAATAATGGTCAACGATCGCATCGCTGATAGTATTTTCCAACAAATTCAAACTCGCCCTGATGAATACTCGATTCTCGCGACAATGAACCTTAACGGTGATTATCTCTCGGATGCTGCCGCCGCGATCGTTGGTGGTTTGGGTATGGGTCCGGGAGCCAATATCGGCGATAATTGTGCTATTTTTGAAGCCACCCACGGTACAGCCCCGAAACACGCTGGTTTAGACCGGATTAATCCTGGTTCTTTGATTTTATCCGGTGCAATGATGCTTGATTATCTCGGTTGGCAAGAAGCTGCTGAATTGATTAGAAATGGAATTGGAGGTGCGATCGCTAATCGTGAGGTTACTTACGATTTAGCCCGAATGATGAATCCACCTGTCAAACCACCTTTGAAATGTTCTGAATTCGCCCAAGCAATTATCAAACATTTCCAAGATTAGGGATTGGGTTCAGTTATCAGTTACCAGTTACCAGTTATCAGTTACCAGTTATCAGTTATCAGTTTATTCCTTTTGTCTCCCTTGTCTCCCTTGTCTTTCCCCTCCTCATTGTCTTCCCAATCCCAACTGTTCACTGGTAACTGATAACTGATCGCTGAAAACCCCAATCCCCAAATTAAGGATTAGAAAAAGTATTAATCTCACCACCACCGATATAACGACCGGGAATCCGACGGCGACGATTAGAATTAGAGTTAGGATTGGGATTTAATTGACTCGGTTGAACTTGACTAGGTTGTACAGTTGAACCATTCAAACTCGCATTGTAAGGATTAGTTCCTGTGGTTCTTTGGTTAGAAAATTGACCGTAAGTATTCGCACTTCCCGGTGCTACTTGTACTGGAGAAGGTGCAAGATTTGGTGCTTGAGGTTGGGTAAAATAAGTGAAAGAATTGACTTGAGTTGGATAATTTCCTTGACCGTAAGAACTATAATTATTGACACGATTAAAGGGAGTTACTCCGGATTGATAGCCATTTCTGGCATCGATTTGTAAGTTATTTCCTGGTGAATTTTGGGCGAGAGATTCCCTTTCACTATCTTCTTCTCTGATTTGATTTTCCCCTGTCTGGGACTCAGAATCGACTGCTGTCAAGGCGTTAAGGGCTTGTTGCAAAGAATTTAGTTCAGTTGACTGCTGTTGAGTTGTCTTGTTATTCACTGTAGTTGATTCGGTATTTGAACTTAGTAAAGAGTTTCCTTGAGAATTATTAGGGTTGAGATATAAGCCTGATTCATTATAACCATTAGTATTCAACCAAGCTTGTGACTCTTCCAGAAAAGGATTAGTTGGTTTAGAAATTGACTTTTGTTTCGGTGGTTGAGGAATCAGTTGAACTTTGTTGGCGTTAGCTTCTTGTTCTCGCACTAATTGGTCGTATAATGTTTCTCGTTCGGGAGTTGAAGATTTATCGGACTTTTTCTTCTGGTTACTAGGTTGAGGAAGTGTTTCTACAGGAGTTTGTGATTCTAATCCTTTCAGAAGTAAATCCACATTATCAATATCCGCGATCGCTGCTAGTTCTTCGCTAGTATATCCTGACTCGGCAGCGAGAATGTCTGGATCGCTATATTTCAATTGCTCTGTGAATGCGGTTTCAGGTTCGGTTGTGGCTACAGTTTCGTTATTTTCTGTTCCTGGCGATAATTCCAGTAGTGCCTTCTGCCAGCTTGGATTGTGCCAATATTCCCACACTACCACTAGCAGCAACGATAGGAAACCTGCCGATACCCAGAATGCAGGTTGCACTAAGGGTTGGAATTGGGCTTTAAAATAACGAAGTTTGGTTGGTACTTTGCTTTTAGCTGATGACATTATTTTACGGAGAATATATTTTTAGGAGTATATAGAAGTTTATTTCTTCTTTAAATTTATCTTAGTTTGCACTCAGGTTGTGTACTAAATTGCCAAAACAGTGGAAATCTTTACTTTACTTTCCGCATTTGGTTGAGATGGGAAGGTATTGGCGATCGGGGTTTCAGTTAGCAGTTATTTGTTATCAGTCAGATGAAAGAAGGTGAAATTAGAAAAATTGAGCATGAGAGGCTAAACTAATTACTGATTTAATTCGCTGCTTTAACTAATAATAATCCTCCTGCTGTTAAACCAAAAAAGTTCGGCAACCAAGCTGCCATAAATGGCGAAAAAACACCTAAAATTCCCATCGAACTTGTTAAAAATGCTAGCAAATAATAACTAAATATAACTACAACACAAATACCAAAACTGGTTGCTTTGCCTTTATTTTGCGGTCTACAACCCATCGCTGCACCTAGGACACCCATTACCAAACAAACAAAAGGTAAAGCAATTTTCTCTTGAATTCTTACTTTTAATTTCCGAATTTTTTTCTCGTCGCCACTCAAGCGCAGGATATTTAAATATTCATAAGATTGAACCAAATTCATTTCATTATAATCTCGACCCTTATTTGCTAAATTTAATGGTGTTTTTGGTAGTTGTAGTTTCTGGCGTTCAAAACGCACGATATTACGATAAGAACCATCGGGAGCGATTAAATAAATCGTGCCATTAAAGAAATCACAAGTATTATCGCCAAAATCACAAATAGCTGATTGTGCAGTAATAATTTGGTTTACTTCTTCTTGAGAACGGTCGAGAATAGTTAAACCTTGCATTTCTTTACCGTTGAATTGTTCAGCGTAAAATAAACGACTCAAAACTCGTCGTTTTTCACCGTTTTCTGCTTCTACTTTCCGATATTCGGGATAAAAAATATTCTCTTCTTTAAAAGCAGGTTCTTCTTCATTTAAAGCTCTTTCTAGGGTGATTGTTGCTTGATAATTAGCCGCAGGAGCAACAAAATTATTAAATAAAAACGTTAAAACTGTAATTAAGAGACTAAAAATAATTGCGGGAATTACTAAGCGATAAACATTAACGCCAACGCTACGCAAAGCAATCAATTCGCTGTCACTAGAAAGACGACTGTATGCCATTAAACTTGCTAGTAATACTGCCATTGGAAAGGCTAAAACAATAAATTCTGGCATTTTCAGCAACAGCACTTTTACTGCTATATGTAAAACTAATCCTGATTCGGTTACTTTACGGACTAAATCAAATAAAGTGCCGATCGCTATTCCTAAGGAAGTAAATAAACCCATGCCAAATAAAAAGGGCATAATTAATTCACGACTTATGTAGCGATCCATAACCGAAAAGCCGGGAAAAGAGCTACCAAAATAGTTATAGTTGCTTAAGGTCATAAATTTTTGCTAGTAATAATTTGTTGGTTATTAATGACTGAAATTACTGCCCGAATTAATTTAAGCTGAAATAGTTGATTTTTGGCTACAAATAAGCAAAACCAGGATTATATTAGTCATTGGGCAAGAATTCTCTTGATTTTAGCGAAAAAAATTGCCCAATGATTAAATTTGAAAATCTTCTCCGAGATAATATTGCCGTACTAAATGGTTGTTGTAAAGTTCTTCTGGAGTACCGGAGGCGAGGATTTGTCCGTCGCGCATGATATAAGCGCGATCGACAATTTCGAGAGTTTCGCGGACGTTGTGATCGGTGATTAAAATACCCATGTGGCGATCGCTTAAATCGGCGATAATTTTCTGGATCTCGGAAACGGCGATCGGATCGACTCCGGCGAAGGGTTCGTCTAAAAGTAAAAATTTTGGTCCGGATCTCCCGGCGGCTAACGCCCTGGCTAATTCTGTCCTCCGCCTTTCCCCACCAGAAACGAAACTTCCTTGCGTAGAAGCAACTTTCTCTAAACGAAATTCTTCTAACAAACGAGCCAGACGTTTTTTTCTTTCTCGTAAGGGTACGTTTGTTTGTTCTAAAACAAGGCGGATATTGTCGGCTACGCTGAGATTACGAAAAATACTGGCTTGCTGGGTTAGATAGCCAATTCCCAGATGCGCCCTTTGGTCGATTGGTAATTTGGTGATCTCTCGGCGATCGAGCCAAACTGAGCCTTCGTTAGGCTTAATTAAACCCGTAGCGATGTAAAAGGTTGTTGTTTTTCCGGCTCCGTTGGGACCAAGTAAGCCGACAATTTCTCCTTGGTCAACCATGAGGTTAACTCGATTGACAACAACCCGCTTACCATAAGATTTGTGAATGTTTTTCAGGATTATTTTCACTTCCGCCGCACCAAGAAGCTTTCAGCTTGTTAATTGCTGGTTTTACTCTTGACAAAACCAACTTTTTACTATCCAAATTTGCTCACGATTGAAGATTTTGACTGAAAATCTCCAATCCCAAATCTTAAATTAGCAGATTAACGCGGGCTAGAAGTGACTGTCGGTGAAGTAGAAACTTCGGGATCGGTAACGATGTAGATAGATTCTACTTGTCGATTGTCTTTCGGGGTAGCCACAAAGCGTCCTTCATCGACTAAATAGGTAATTGTCTCTGCCCGCATACTGTTACCTGCTTGCAAGACATAAACGTTACCTGTAAGTACCAACATCCGTTCGCGACTGAAATATTGAGCTTGGGCGGCAGTAGCTTGAATTTGTCGAGCAGGATAATTAACTTGGACGTTACCGCGTGCGGTAATTACACCTGTTTCCGAGTTAGCTTCTTGGATGTCCGAACGAACCGAAAGGGCGCGTCCATCGGCGGCAGTTTGGGCTTGGGCTACCTTTAGTTGGGGAAAAGTAGCGATCGCGCCAGCAATCATTGCTGGAACTACTACAGCCATTCCTAATCGACGTTTTAAATGAGCAGGGAATTCAAAGGAGAGCATTTTTACTTTTTCCTCTAACTATAAGTTAGTTAAAGTCTTCCACTTTATAGTATCTACGATAGTCTAGCTAATTGGGATTAGGGATTGGGGATTAGGGATTGGGGATTAGGGATTGGGGATTAGGGATTAGGGATTAGGGATTGGGGATTAGGGATTGGGGATTGGGAATTAATTATTACTACTGATTCGCGTCGGAGTAAGATTGTTTCCAGTTATCAATGACCAGTTATCAGTGACCAGTTATCAGTGAATAGTGAACAGTTAGTAGTTATCAGTGAATAGTGAACAGTTAGCAGTTTACTCACCCAGTCCCCAGTCCCCAGTCCCCAGTCACCAGTCCCCAATCCCCAGTCCCCAGTCCCTTCCAGTCCCTAATCCTCGGCGGGGAGGATCTTTGGTAAACGACAAACCTCACCAGCGACAGTAACTTCACCTGTTTTTTCTAGCTGTTCGACGAACTCGCTAACTTGTTCTGGGGGCGTTTGTTGGAGTGCAATCAACAGTTGGCTACTCTCATCCACCAACTCAGTAACGTCAATTCCTTCGCAGACAGGTTGAAAGTCTCGAATGCGTCTAATTCCTTCTCCCAAAGAAATTACTGCACCACGCCAGTTATGATTACCGAGGTGGTAACAGCCGACTGCAATTTGCAGAACTCCTTGATAAAACTTTTTTTGTGGCTCTAGAGACTCCATCCAGAGAGCCTCTAAAGTGTCGTGACAGGCATAAAATTCCTGTCGATTAAACTCCTCAACACCTTGCCAAAATTCGGATAAGGGCATAATTAGCCTCAAGAAGCCATGCTTTCGCGTACTTTGATGATTTCTTCCATTTCAATGTCTTGCTGTTCGCCAGCAAATTCATTATCTGGAGTGATAAATAACATACAGTGGCACTCTTTGCGTTCCCGCATTGGCACGCAGGGACAGTTCCAGAAGCTAGCTTTGACTTCTGCTTCCTTATCTTCGTAATGGCGACAAGGACATAAAGGTGCGCCTAATTCGTCTTTGTGACGTGCTAGTCCTTCAATTACCACAGCAGTTACCGAAGGGTCTAGGCAAAAGAAGGTGTCGGTACGTTTTGCGTATTGCTCGGCAAAATTTTTCATTGCCTGTAAAGTTTTATCGCTTTGATTTTTATTAGTTTTTGCTGAAGTCATAAATTAAATATGGTACGAGTATGAACTAAACAATTTTTTTAGTATTCTAACGTACAGTGGTTTTTTCTCCTTAACAAGTCAGTTGCTGCTCGAGTTTATGTGGAAAACCTTACTTGCGCTATTTCTTCAGGATAATTGTCCGCTTTGCGATCGCCAAACTTCGGAAATTATCTGTAGATATTGTTACCAGCAGTTGCAATGCTGTCAGTTTCCTGCTCAAAGTCAATGTCGGCGTGCAGAAGTACCTTTGTTTGTTTGGGGTAAATATGGCGGTAGCTTAAAAGCCGCGATCGCCGCTTTTAAATACGAGAACCATCCCCAACTCGGTCAACCCCTAGGATTTTGGTTAGGAGAAGCTTGGTTACAGTCGTCTTTCGCTACCAAAAATCAAAAAATGACTGTTGTGCCGATTCCGCTACATCCTGAGAAATTACGACAGCGAGGTTTTAATCAAGCTGAATTAATTGCTCGCAGTTTTTGTCAGTATACTGGCTATCCTTTGCAGCCACAAGTTTTGACACGAGTCCGCAATACCGAAGCAATGTTTGGTTTAACTGCTAGCCACAGAGAAGAAAACGTAAAAAATGCCTTTACAGTGAGAAAAATCCCTCGTTTACCAGTATTGCTCTTAGATGATATTTATACCACTGGAGCCACTGTCCGCGCGGCTAAAAGTGCCTTACAAGCTTCTGGAATTAAAGTAGCAGGAGTTGCGGCGATCGCGACTACTCTGACATAAGTCGAACAATAGCAGTTACTTTTTGCGGGAATCCCTCATGACACTCCCCCTAACTGGAGAGTCTAAACTAAAAGTGTAGTTTCACTTCAGGTTTAAACCATGAATAATTTCCTGAAATGGTCTGTTTTCTTTGTCTCAGTCACGGCTGTCGGATTAGCAGCAATAATTTACTTTCCCTTCCAGAAAAAAAATGACTTAGCTAGCAGCAATCTTCCTACCCTGGAAAATAACCCTAATTCAGTGGTAGCAGTTAGTGTTTGGGATCGAAACATCAAACCTTATACCGGAAACTCAGAGTTAACCGTTTATCGCAGCCCCTCTTGTGGTTGCTGTGGTGAATGGGTCAAACATATGCAAAAACACGGTTTCCAAGTCAAAGATATTCAAACCGACGAAATGGAAACACTCAAACAACAATACAATCTACCCGAAGAACTTGCCTCATGTCATACAGCGATCGTTGATGGTTACGTCGTTGAAGGACATATCCCTGGTAATGATGTTAAACGTTTGCTGCAACAAAAGCCAGATATCGCCGGAATTGCTGTACCGGGAATGCCCCTTGGTAGTCCGGGAATGGAAGCTGGAGACAGAAAAGAAGCTTTCGCCGTTATTTCTTTTAATCAAAGTGGTGAAACCGAAATATTTGCAGAACATCTTTCTTATTAACCTGAGTTGAAAATTTAACAGTCAAAATTAAGTCGCAGTTATCCAACTTTCTTTCATGCAAAAACTCAACCGCAGACAATTCTTGGTGCTGAGTGCGAGTAGTACAGGAGCAGTATTGCTGTCTCAATGTGGCAGAGGGCAAAGCCAAGAAAATAACGATTATAAAAGATCTCTCGCTCCCGTCTACACCAGTCAGAATAATTTGTTAGAGCTTGATTTAGAAGCAAGTTCTCGTCCCGTTCAATTAGGAACTCAACAAGCAGATCTTTTAACTTATAACGGACAAGTTCCTGCCCCCCGCTTAGAAGCTAAACCAGGAGATCGAGTTCGGATTCACTTTATAAATAACTTAGCTAAACCTACTAACCTTCACTATCACGGACTCCATATTCCTCCAACTGGAAACGCAGATAACGTTTTTCTCCATATTTCACCAGGAGAAAAATTGACTTATGAATTTGTCATTCCTGACAATCATCCCGCCGGAACATTTTGGTATCATCCGCACCTACACGGCTTAGTTGCCGAACAAGTGTTTGGTGGGTTAGCAGGTTTATTTATTGTGCGAGGGGAATTGGATGAGATTCCTGAAGTTAAAGCCGCCAAAGAAGAATTTCTAGTGCTACAAGATTTTGCTTTGGATGAACAAGGAAAGCCTTTATCTTCCGCGCAAATGTCAATTATGACCGGACGAGAAGGAAATATCTTAACGGTTAACGGTCAAACAAATCCCCGTTTCTCTATACCTAAAAATGGCTTAGTGCGCTGGCGCATTCTCAATGCTTCTCCGTCTCGTTTCTATCAGCTAAGTCTCGAAAATCATCCTTTTTATCTAATTGCCACTGATGGGGGAGCATTAGATAAACCTGTGAAAATGTCTGAGTTGCTGCTGACTCCTGGGGAACGAGTGGAAGTTTTGATTCGAGGAGATGCGGAACCTAGAGAATATCGTTTGCTTAATTTACCCTACGATCGCGGAGGTATGGGGATGATGGGAGGCGGTATGATGAGGGGAAGAGGTATGATGAGGGGAAGGGGTATGATGGGCAGAAGCCTTAATCGTCAAACACCAATGGTTCTCGCCACTGTGAGTTATGATGCGGCGGTTGAACCGATGGCGTTACCCACTGCTGTTTCTACAGTTGAAGTTTTACCTGAATCTCAGCAGATACGACGGTTTCAACTCAATCATGGGATGACTCCGGGAATGGGAATGGCATTTTTGATTAATGGTCAACCTTATCAAAGCGATCTGATTCAGACTCAAGTTAATCTTAATCGAGTTGAAGATTGGGAAATTACTAATACAGGGGTGATGGATCATCCTTTCCACCTTCACATTAATTCATTTCAAGTTATTAGTCGCAATGGTCAACCTGAACCCTATCGTAGTTGGAAAGATACAATCTTAGTTCGTGCTGGGGAAACGGTTCGCATTCGGATACCGTTTCGGGACTTTACAGGTAAAACGGTTTACCATTGTCATATTCTCGACCATGAAGATTTGGGGATGATGGGTAATTTGGTCATTGATAGCTGAATTCGATTCTCGGAAAGAGAGTTGCTGAATGTTTGACGAGTTTATCTTCAGTTATCCTCATAGCCTCAAAAAAAAAATTCCCCAGTCCAATGACTAGGGGTTGAGAGTCTACCGCAACGCCGTCTTACCTCAGTTTCCGACCTGGGTAAACCAGGTGGGTATCGACGCTATCCGCTTGAAGTTTCCGGGTACAAGCCCGGTTTACTGCCACGAAGCTGTTGATTCCCTTTTACGAAAAGCATAGATCGTAAAACTATGTTGGCAGTCACCAACGTCGCAGTAGAACTCACTCTTTTATCTTAATCAATTTTGCCTGGATTGTGGCAAGGGCGATCGACCGTACCAAATAAATTCGATGTTATTGGCTAATGCTTGTTCCTCTGATAAGCCGCGATCGCCGACTAAAATGGTAACGTGACCCATTTTTCTCCCTGGACGAGATTCGGTTTTCCCGTACCAGTGCACCTTGGTTTGAGGAATTTGGGCTAGTTTTTGCCGTTTTTCGCTGTAGTCTTCTTCAGAGTGTTCGTAACCAAGTAAATTAACCATTACTGCACCGCTACAGTTTAATTTTGGAGAAGGTAATGGTAAACCTGCTACTGCTCTGAGGTGCATCTCGAATTGGGAAATTTCGCACGCATCAAGGGTATAATGTCCGGAGTTATGGGTACGAGGTGCAATTTCATTGACTAAAACTTTACCTTCTTTGCTTAGAAATAGTTCAATCCCAAAAACACCAACTACTTCGAGTTTATTAAGTAGATGAGTGGCGATTTTTTCTACTTCTGCTGTTACTTCTGGCGTGACTTTAGCCGGGACAATAACTCGATGACAAACTTGTTCTTCTTGTTGGGTTTCTACTACTGGATATACTACTACTTCTCCTCTTACACCTCGCGCTGCAATTACGGCTAATTCTTTGGCAAAGGGGATAAATTCTTCTACCAGCATTGACTCGGAAGATTTTTGCTGCCAGAATTCCTCTAATTCGGCTTGGTTTTTAATAATAAATGTTCCTCGACCATCGTAGCCGTGGCGACGGGCTTTGATAACTACGGGAAAGTCGAATTCAAATTCAATATTTGACCTTTCGTTTAATAGTTTGAATTTGGGTACTGCTAAACCAATTTTTTGTAAATAACAGCGTTGTTTGTATTTGTCTAACAAAGGTTCTAAGGCTTCTAAATGAGGTCGAAAACAAGTTCTCTGGGCAGCTATTTTTTTTAAAGCTTCGAGATTAATAAACTCGTTTTCAAAGGTGATGACATCACAAATTTGGGCTAATTTTGCTGTTGCGTTTGCGTCATTTATCGCAGCTAAAATTACTTCGTCAGATAAAGCTACTGCTGGATCGTCTTTTTTGGGCGTTTGCACGATTAAATCTATGCCTAATTTTTGGGCTGCACCCGCCATCATCCACGCTAATTGTCCTCCGCCGATTACGCCAACTCTTTTTCCTAACATATCTTTCTGTTTACTGTCATTTTTTAGCTTAACTTGCTTGACTCTTTCTGACAATTTTGTGTTACTATGTATATAGTGGGAAAGGTGTGCGCCTATAGGGGGTGGTTAGGAGATTCCTAACTGGTTAGTGGGAAGACAAGTTAAGACAAAAAAGTCAGACACCAACTACCCACTCTAAAGTAATAACTGGTAAATGCGAGTACGGAAATAATTAGCTACATCCGAGAGACTTACGAGTATCGACTCCAGTGGTAGGATTTACGCCAGAAGCAGTTTGGCAAAGCTTTTTTACTTCGATACGGTCTAAAATAGCATCGGTAAAATCAGCACCAGTAGCATCTACATTATTAAAAGTAGAGCGAAGGAGAATTGCTTCGGTAAAAATAGAATTGCGTAAATCAGCACCATCAAATTCTACTAAATAACCGATCCCGTTACCAAAATTAGCGCCGTTGAAATTAGCATTATGGAGGATACAAGTATTAAAAACCGCCCCTCGTAAGTCAGCATTGCTAAAATCAGCACCAACTAATTTTACCTGAGTAAACTGTCCCTCGATTAAATTTTTACCAGCAAAGTCACTACCGCTAAGATCCTGGTTAACATAAGCATCAAGGGAAGAAGACGTAACCGCAGATGAACTAGCAGCGATCGCACTTGGAGAAAAGCATAGCAGAGCGATCGCCATTCCCCAAACTACTACTAGGGAAAAATACTTCTTGAATAAATTATCTAAGCCTTGAGACAGAAAAAGCATGGCGTAAAGATCGTTACTCTCTTTAATGGGGATAAATTGCAAATTAAGTAAGTCCGAACAAATCGATGGAAGTTAAAACACCAGATTGGGTCAAACACGCCATATTTTACCAGATCTTCCCCGACCGTTTCGCCAAAAGCCAGCAAAACCGCAAACGGTTGCTAAAAAATGCTACCTGGGAAGCTTGGGAAGCTTTACCAACATTTCAAGGTTACAAAGGTGGCGATCTTTGGGGGGTAAGCGAAAAGTTAGACTATTTACAGGACTTAGGCATTACTGCCATTTATTTTACACCCATTTTTCAATCCGCCTCTAACCACCGCTATCATACCCACGACTATTATCAAGTAGATCCGATGTTAGGGGGAAATACTGCTTTCTGTGATTTACTCGCAGCAGCACATCAAAGGAATATAAAGATTGTACTCGATGGCGTATTCAATCACGCCAGTCGCGGGATTTTCTTTTTTCACGATATTTTGGAAAATGGTCCTTATTCTCCTTGGTTGGATTGGTTCAAGATCCAAGGTTGGCCTGTTTCGGCTTATGATGGCAGTAAACCAGCTAATTATGTAGGTTGGGCTGGTAATCGCGCTTTACCCCAGTTTAATCACGATAACCCAGAAGTACGCGAATATATTATGGAAATTGCTGAGTTTTGGGTTAAGCAAGGAATTGACGGTTGGCGCTTGGATGTACCATTTGAAATTACTACCCCTGGTTTTTGGCAAGAATTTCGCTCTCGTGTAAAATCAGTTAATCCAGATGCTTATATTGTTGGTGAGGTTTGGAGAGATTCCCGTCAGTGGTTGGATGGTACTCAGTTTGATGGGGTGATGAATTATTTGTTTACTGCGCCAACTATTGCTTTTACTGCTGGATCTCGCGTAGATTTAGAATTGGTTGAGGAACCTTCTTACGAACCTTATCCGGCTTTGTCTGCTAGCGAGTATGCTGAGAAAATTCAGCAATTACTCAAGTTGTATCCTTGGGAAATTCAGCTTACTCAGCTTAATTTACTTGATTCTCACGATACTGCCAGATTGTTGACTATTGCAAATGGCGATCGCGCTTCGGTTGAGCTTGCTACTCTGTTATTAATGACTTATCCGGGTGCGCCTAGTATCTATTATGGTGATGAGGTGGGTTTACCAGGAAAATTCGATCCTGATTCTCGTCGTGGTTTTCCTCCTGAGAGTGATTGGGATCTCGAAACTTTAGCTTACCACAAGCAGTTGATTGGTTTGCGATCGCGCTATCCGGCTTTGCAAATTGGTGAGTATCAAATACTTTTTGCTGAAGGAACTATTTACGTTTTTGCCCGAATTTTAGATAATGAAGAGGTTATTGTTGCTGTTAATATTGGTACTGAACCTGTTCGAGCAAATGTTAATGCAGCAAAGCTTCATTCTCAGCCGGATAAGTTAGTTTATGGTGATGCTAACGTGACTTGGAATCAAGGTTATTTGCACTTAAGTCTTCCTTCTCGCAGTGGTTGCATTTTGGGGGTTGGTTGATTTTTCTCGTTTGGGCGGATTTTTCGCCCATTATGTTCTTATTTTCACCCAAATACGCCAAGTCGCAAAGAAAGATAAAGAAGTTTTTAGGTAAGTTTGATGATTGATTACCCCCGAAAAAAAAAATTTCGCCCAGGTCTTGTGTTTAATTGCTTTTTCGGTTATTCTTTAATTAGTTCGCTTCATAATGGAAAATATTGACAATTTTAGAGATAAAAGGATAGAGTCTCCCTTAAAAAATAATACCTGAAATTTGCCAAGAAGTAAAGAGAAAAATTAACTTAGTTTGGCGATAAGCCTCCGGCATAGCTCCGCTTACCGCGATCGAAGTATTTTCGTCTTTTCCCTCGCCGATTATTACTTTAGCCCATTGAGAGATTTTCTTCACGCCAAGTCACCAAGATAAAGAAGTTTTTAGTTAAGCTTGATGATTGATTACCCCGAAAAAAAATTTCGCCCAGGTCTTGCGTTTAATTGCTTTTTCGGTTATTCTTTAATTAGTTCGCTTCATAATGGAAAATATTGACAATTTTAGAGATAAAAGGATAGAGTCTCCCTTAAAAAATAATACCTGAAATTTGCCAAGAAGTAAAGAGAAAAATTAACCTAATTTTGAGGCAGAGTTAAAAAAGAGTCTAAAGAAACAAATTAGACTTTTGAGCTTGGGGAAAATCCCATCTTCGATTAGACTAGAAAATGCTCCACCGAGTCACTGCCTCTCAACTATGGTGCAAGAATTAACAACCACAACTACTAATTGGTCCGAATTACTGCAACAGCTACTAGACAAACAATCCCTTACCCAAACACAAGCATCAGAGTTGATGAAGGGATGGTTAAACGAAGAAATTCCCCCAGTCTTATCAGGGGCAATTTTAGCGGCAATTCAAGCTAAAGGAGTTTCCGCCGCCGAATTAGCAGGAATGGCGCAGGTATTGCAGTCTCAGTCGAAACAACAAGCAGAAATTCAACATAATCAGCCAGTAATTGATACTTGTGGGACTGGCGGAGACGGTGCCTCAACGTTTAATATTTCCACAGCCGTAGCCTTTGTTTGCGCGGCGGCAGGAGTAAAAGTCGCCAAACATGGAAATCGTTCGGCTTCGAGTAAAGTAGGTTCAGCCGACGTTTTAGAATATTTAGGAATAGACCTTACCACAGCGACAGAAAATGTGCAAGCAGCAATTGAGGAAGTAGGAATTACGTTTTTGTTCGCCCCTGGTTGGCATCCAGCAATGAAAGCTGTAGCCCCACTGCGGCGTACTTTGAAAGTTAGGACAGTATTTAATCTCCTCGGACCTTTGGTTAATCCTTTGCGTCCTACGGGACAAGTTATTGGTGTTTATGATGCTCAGTTTTTAGCAAATATTGCTCATGCTTTGCAAGAATTAGGAGTAGAAAAAGCGATTGTTCTTCATGGTAGAGAAAAACTTGATGAAGCTGGATTAGCTGCGGAAACTGATTTAGCTATCCTATCAGAGGAAAAAGTACGTCTTAGTAGTCTCAATCCGTTAGATTTGGGCTTAAAAAGTGCTTCTACTGGTGAACTTCGTGGCGGAAATGTCGAGGAAAATGCGACAATTTTGCGTAATGTTTTACAAGGAAAAGGAACTGTTGCTCAGCAAGATGTAGTGGCTTTAAATAGTTCTTTGGCGCTACAAGTTGCTGGCGTTGTCCCTCTGGGAGATGGTGTTAAGGGCATTGAGAAAGCAAGGGAAATTATTAATAGTGGTACTGCTTGGTTAAAATTAGAGGAACTGGTCAAGTTTTTCCAGAAAAATTAGTAGCGTTATTGTGAGCCGATCTACAAATATAAATTAATTTACCAATCCCCAATCCCTAATCCCCTTCAGGTTGGCTGAAATCAGGTAATGGAGTGAAGGTTGTATTGTCAGAACTGGGATCGGGGATAATGAGATTGGGATTGCTAAGATTAGCTTTTTCTTGGGCAGATTTTAAGTTAGCTTGATATTGAAGAATTTGTTCTTGAGCAGCGTCGTAATAAGGGCTATCTGGAGGAATAGTTTGTAAAGTAGCGATCGCTTCTTGCCAAAGTTCGCTAATAAACTGCCACTCTTCGGGTGTTTGGGCAGATTCGGCGCTGAAAGTGGCTACATAAGCCGCTCCTTGGGCGCGTTCGTAAATTGCGGCGATTTCTTTGTCGGCTTCAGTTTCAAGTGTTGGGACGACTTCGGGAGTTGCTGTAGGAGTTGGGGTAGGAGTATCAATAGAAGAAAAAGATAGCTGCGATCGCAGTGAATCCCAAAAAGAGTTAAACTCGCTACAGCCAGCGATCGCGAAAGCGAGAGAAACTGCAAGTAAGAAAGTTGCTCGGTGGTGAGAAGAAAGAAGTATCATCGTTGTACGTGGGATGTTCTTCTAGTGTAAACATCAACTTGGAGATCTAGCACTAAACCAGTGCCAGGAATAGGGCGATCGCTGCTAGAGTAATACTTCCAGAGCGTAATTATATCTGTTTGTAGAGATGCTATTCTACGAATTAGTAAAAGTTTTACAGTGAAACAAATATGGCAACTGGAATGATGATCGACGGTGAATGGCGCACCGAAGGTTATGAAAAAGACGAAAAAGGTAGATTCAAACGTAATCCTACCACATTCCGTAATTGGGTGACAGCCGATGGCTCAAGCGGTTTCAAAGCTGAATCAGGGCGCTATCATCTTTATGTTTCTTTTGCTTGTCCTTGGGCGCATCGGACTTTAATTATGCGTCAATTGAAAGGTTTAACTGAGGCAATTTCTCTTTCTGTTGTCGATCCTTATATGGGCGATAATGGTTGGCAATTTTCTGATGCTCCCGGGACAATTCCCGATCCAATTTTTCAGGCTCAATATTTGCGGGAAGTGTATAAAAAAGCCGATCCAAATTATACGGGACGGGTGACTGTGCCGATTTTATGGGATACACAAAAAGGGACAATTGTCAATAATGAATCTCGCGAAATTATCCGGATGTTTGACCGCGAGTTTAACGAGATTGCGAACAACAAAATTGATTTATGTCCCTCAGATTTAGAAGCAGAAATAGAGAAAACTATCGAGGCTATTTATCAACCAATTAATAATGGCGTTTATCGTGCAGGTTTTGCTCAATCTCAAACAGCTTATGAAGAAGCAGTAACGGAACTTTTTGAAGCTTTAGATTACTGGGAAACTGTCTTAGCAAAGCAGCGTTATTTGTGTGGTTCTCAACTAACAGAAGCCGATCTGTGTATGTTTACTACTTTGCTGCGTTTTGATGTTGTATATTATGTACATTTTAAATGTAATTTGCGCCATATTTACGAGTATGAGAATTTGTGGAATTATCTCAAGGATTTATATCAGCATCCAGGGGTAAAGGAAACTTGTAATTTGGCTCATATCAAGCAACATTATTATCAAAGTCATCCTCATATTAATCCGAGTGGAATTGTGGCTAAAGGTCCAATAATTAATTTTGACGAATAAGCGCGATCGCCACAAGTTTGCTCGATAAACTTAAATTAAGATTCGCAGATTCCTTGTAAGGTAGTGACAAAGTCAGGATAAGAGATTGCGGCGGCTTCCGCACCGTGGATTGTGGTCGTACCCTTGGCGTTGAGGGCAGCAATTGCTAAACTCATGGCAATGCGATGGTCTGTGCAACTATCTACTTCGGTTCCGATTAAGGTTGTACCTCCGGTAATTTCTAAGCCGTCAGGTAATTCGTGAATCTTTGCACCCATGCGATTGAGTTGGTTGGCAGTGACAGCAAGGCGATCGCTTTCTTTCACTCGCAATTCGGCTGCATCTTTAATTATAGTTGTCCCTTCGGCAAAAATTGCGGCGACGGCTAAAATAGGGATTTCATCGATTAAACGAGGTATAATATCGCCAGAAATTGTACAACTTTGCAACTTACTCGAACGCACTCGCAAATCGGCTACAGGTTCTCCGGCTACTTCTCTTTCATTTTCCTTGGTAATATTAGCACCCATCATCGCCAAAGCTTCTAAAATTCCGGTACGAGTGGGATTAACACCAACATTTTCAATTAATAACTCCGAGTCAGGAACGATCGCACCCGCAATTAACCAAAACGCGGCGGAACTAATATCTCCTGGTACAATTACAGTTTGTCCCTCTAATTTGGGTCTACCTTGAATAGTGACAGAATTAGTTTCCGGGTCTACCTTGATTTTTGCCCCAAATGCTTGTAACATTCTCTCACTATGATCGCGGGATAAAGCAGGTTCAGTAACAGTAGTTTCACCCGTTGTCATCAAACCAGCGAGAAGAACACAAGATTTAACTTGTGCAGACGCGATCGGCGAGTGATAATGAATTGGTTGTAATTCCGTCCCGCGAACAGCCAGAGGTGCGAGAGAATCACCCTTGCGTCCCCAAATTTTCGCACCCATTTGCTGTAAAGGTTTCACCACACGGGACATCGGACGCGATCGCAGCGAGTTATCCCCAGTAACAGTAAAAAAGCGTCCCGGTTGGGAAGCAAGAATACCTAACATCAATCTGAGAGTAGTACCAGAATTACCAGCATTCAAGACTTCATTAGGTTCTTGTAACAAACCCAAACCGACACCTTTAACAATAACTTCATCGGTATTTAAAGGCGAAATTTCTGCCCCCATCTGACGAAAACAACTCGCCGTACTGCGAGGGTCTTCACCCAATAATAAACCTTTGATGCGAGTTTCTCCCGACGCGATCGCACCCAACATCAACGCGCGATGGGAAATTGATTTATCACCCGGAATTTGAATCCTACCTTGTAAAGATAAACCAGCTTCCGGTCTGCGGACAATCAAGTTTTGCTGATTCGCGATATTTTTCAGTGTAACGACGACATTGTTTGACATAGTAGAGACAGTTATCAGTTAGCAGTTACCAGTTAGCAGTTATCAGTTATCAGTTAGTGACTGGGGACTGGGGATTTCAGTTATCAGTTAACAGTTATTAGTTACCAGTTATCAGTTACCAGTTATCAGTTATCAATTTGTCCAAACATTCCCACCCTTCTCACTTGTCTTCCCCCTCTCCCAAGTCTCCCTTCCCAGTCCCCAATCACCAATCACCAGTCCCCAATCACTTAAAAACATCTAAATCCAAAGCTTCGGAACCACCTTCTTCGAGTTGTTCTAAAACATTACCGAGTTGGACCCAAATCAGCAAGCCTATAAACGCCGTCATGGGAAACGCGATCGCATAAGCTACTGCGCGATCGAAGATAAAGATTTCGACACCAGAAGCGAGAAACAAACAAATTCCCAGACAAATACCTAAATAAGGTAACACTAAGCGAAACCCTCTCATTTCCGCTAGTGTCCGCGTCGAACCACTTTCAGCCCACTGTTGCACTTTTTGTTTGAGAATAGCGCTAAAAGCAGACCCACAAGTCAGTCCAATAAATAAACCCAACACAAGTAAAAAATAAGGCGGTTCCGGTAGATTGTACATAAGTGGTTAAGAGTTAGTAAAGTGGCAACAAGATAGTCGGTAGTTAATTATGCCACGACCGACTACCTTATAGTTAGTACCCGATTATTTAATCAAGGGTGCTTTCGTTTTGGGGATGGGGGTAGGTACTGTTTCGTTAGAGAAACTGCGGATCGCAGTTAGCGCAACGTTAAACAATTGTCCGGGTTGAAGGTCATCTTTAACTAAATTCCACAAGCGCTGAACTTCTTCTGTATGCAGGCGATCGTTTTCAGTCAAAGCGAGTAACAACTGACGGCGTAGATACTGACCTTCATCAGACAGTAAGTATTGTAAACCGAGTTGGGCGGTAGGTAAGAGGTTAAATTTACTATCCAAACGCGCGATCGCGATCATATTTTCCAATCTCTGCCACTGAAATGTCCCGTCTTTAAACAAGACATCAATTAAACGCCGCCGCATTTGAGGAGATTCTCCAGTTAGCAACCGTCGTGCTACATAAGGATAGGAAACTTCGATAATTTTAAACTCTGGATTTAAAGAAAGTGCTAATCCTTCCTGAGTTACCAACGAACGAATAATTAAAGCGAATTTAGCGGGAACTCGGAAAGGATAATCGTACATCAATTCCGAAAACTCGTCGGTAATCGTTTTAAAGTTGAAGTTAGCGACGCTTTCTCCCATTGCTTTTCCTAACACTTGTTCCAAAGCTGGGATAATTGGTTCGATTTGGGTATCTGGAGTTAAAAAGCCGAGGTTAACAAAATCAGCAGCTAAACCGTAGTAATCTTTGTTAATTAAATGAACGACTGAACTAGCGATCGTTTCTTTGGTAAATTCTTCTAACTGATCCATCATCCCGAAGTCAATAAACGCCATGCGACCATCGGGAAGGGCGAATAAATTACCAGGATGGGGATCGGCATGAAAAAAGCCAAATTCTAATAATTGTCGCAACCCTGCGGTTACACCAATTTCTATTAGTTTGTTTTGGTCGAGATTTGCTGCTTTAATTTTGGCAGTATCGGTCAGTTTAAATCCGTCAATCCATTCTAAAGTTAGGACGCGAGTGTTAGTATAGCGCCAATAAATTGTGGGAACTTTAACGTGAGGATCGTCACGGAAATTGGTTGCAAATTTTTCGGCATTCCGCGCTTCGTTGAGATAATCTATTTCTTCAAATAACTTACAGCCGAATTCATCGACAATTAAAGTGAGATCGTGACCGAGATTTAATGGTAGCCAGGGTGCTAGCAAACTTGCACCCCAGCGCATTAAATAGAGATCTAGGGTGACGATCGGTAATAAATCCGGTCGCTGTACTTTCACTGCGACTTCTTCACCACTATGGAGAAAAGCGCGATATACTTGACCTAGACTCGCTGCGGCTACTGGTTGGGGCGCAATTTCTTGATATAATTCGCTTACTTTGCGACTTAACTCGGTTTCGATAATCTTAAAGGCGCGATCGCTGTCAAAGGGTGGCAGTTGGTCTTGGAGTTTTGTTAATTCCTGTAAAAAATCTTTGCGAATTAAGTCTGGTCTGGTCGAAAGTGCTTGTCCTACTTTGATAAATGTTGGACCCAAGCGGGTAAGAATCTGACGTAGCTGTCGGGCGCGTTTGTATTTATCGATTTCTTGCTGACCGCGCCATTTGTCTAATTGTAAAGCGATTATGAAAGTACCAAAAAACCAGGCAATTGTCAAGGCTCTACCAATAACTTTCCACAGATGGCGGCGACAATAACGAGCGATTTCCTGCGCGTCGTAGCGCCTGATTCCTTCCTCAGACGTAATATTCGGATATCTACTCACGAACTCTTCTATTGCCTCTTAAGTTAAACAGTTTTAGTTAAATCTTAACTCTAGTATACAAAAATACACTTTTTTTTTCATTTAATTGCCATCTATCGTTAGGTAGATTGCTCGCTACCAAGTTAACCTGTCTTTGGTGTTTTGCCAAGAGAAGTTGAGAAGCGAGATCCGAGAGAATCTCCCTAGGCTCAAATGCGATCGTCTAAAATAGAGGTTCAATACCCCTAATTGAGAAAACTATGACTACTACTAAAAAAGAAGTCGAATTTCTGTTAAATAAACTACCTGACGATTGTTCTATTGAAGATATTCAATATCATCTTTATGTATTGGCTAAAATTCGTCAAGGATTAGAAGTTGCCGATCGAGAAGGTACAATTTCCCAAGTAGAAGCAGAAGGGCGTTTAAGCAAATGGCTTATCAAGTAAATTGGTCTTCTAAAGCATTAGAAGATTTAGACGATCTTGCAGCCTATATTGCTCGTGATTCTGCTGCTTACGCTGCGACAATTATTCAAAAAATACT
Organism: Oscillatoria salina IIICB1; assembly: GCF_020144665.1. Classification (NCBI taxonomy): domain Bacteria; kingdom Bacillati; phylum Cyanobacteriota; class Cyanophyceae; order Oscillatoriales; family Oscillatoriaceae; genus Oscillatoria; species Oscillatoria salina. The sequence continues at coordinate 31,431 of NZ_JAAHBQ010000008.1, forward strand.
CGACACAACCAGAAGTTTAAGTCAGTTTCCGCGATCGGGACGAATTGTTCCTGAATTAGGAGAGGAAAATATTCGAGAAAAGTTTGCTTATAACTATCGGATTATTTATCGGGTTCAAGGAGAAACTGTTACAATCGCGGCAGTTATTCATGGTAAAAGGCAGTTAGAAAATTGGGAAGATGTTTAGTTGTATAATTAGTAGAAACTAGCCAGGGCTAGTTGCTACTAATCCCAACTGAAATAGCGACTATTCTTGTGCTTCTAATTTCGCTAAACGACTCTTAAGTTCCTGATTTTCTTGTTTGAGTTGATCGAGATCCTCGCGCAACTTTTGCAAAGCTTTATCCGAACCAACTTTTTGCTGGACTTTTTTCACTGCTTCTTCAGCGCGACGACGCACCCTTCCGTCAGAAGTTTGATTAGCTAAAGCTTGTAATTGCGCGATCGCTTTTTCGGTTTCCATTTGTTCTAACCCGGAAACTACCGCAACTTGGGTTAAGAAGAAAGTTTCTGCAATAATTGCTTCTAACTGTTCGAGAATTAATTCTAATTTAGCCGGACTTTGACCAGTAGAAACCGCACCCAAACCACGAATAGCAGCTAAACGTAAAGCTTGGGGAACTCCTGGTTGAGTATATTCGAGAATTATATCCACCGCTTCGGAACAAGTTTTCATCTTACTCAAACCAGAAATTGCACCACAACGCACAACTTCATTCCAACCAGTTCTTGTCTGCAAAACTTGCTTAAAAAACTCAATTACTTCGGCTTCTTTCTCTTTTAAATTCCCAGAAACCATCTCACCTAAACAACTAATAGCTGCTGCTTCAGTGTAGTAACTAGCATCTCCTGCTTCAGCTATTTGTTTAATTTTTTCGTAACTTTCAGTAGTTTTAAATTTGCTCAAACTACTAATAACTGCGCGACGCACTTTTGTGTCTTCATCTACTAAACCAGAGATTAAAGCTTTTGCAGCTTGGTCGAGTTTGATTTTACCTAATTCTTTTGCTACCTCAACTCTTACTCCCCAAAAAGCATCATTTTGTAAAGCTTCTGCGAGTGCTTTCACGGCTTCTAATCCGCTTTTTTTGCTTAAATCAGCAGCAGCATAAATCCGAGAAATTGGATCGGGATCGTGTTTTAATTGTGCTTTTAAATTAGCAACTGGATAATCTAAAGTTACAGTTTTAAGAAGATTATTACCTAAATCAAAACTGACAAATTTAGGTTTATTTTCTAAGGGGAAGTAAAAAGATTGTTCCCGTTCGTGGATGCGAAGAGACATCGTTTTGAAATCTACATTTCCCGACTTATCTACATAGCCGAAAGCCAGGGGAATAGTTAAATCGAATAACTCGCTGTCGCTACCTGTGGAATCTTTCTTCGCTTGTTTTTGGGTGACGCTTAGTTTAGCGAGTTTACTTTTATTATCCCAGGAATAACTAACTTTGTAATCAGGATGACCACCTCGAAAAACGTATTGATCGAAAAGCGGCGCTAAATTGCGTCCGGTGGCGTTTTCAATTGCGCGTAATAAATCGATAGTTTCGACAGTTTTGTGAGCATTTTGGCGGACAAAAGTATGAATTGCTTTGTCAAAAAGTTCGTCTCCGAGAGTCGCCCGAATCATGTGATAAACACAAGCACCTTTTTCGTAAAGATGGCGATCGTAAAGTTCGATCGCTTCCCGATAAATGTTAGTTACAATGGGGCGACGATAGCGAGAAGTATCTTCAGAAATATAACTTCTGGCTTCGTTTAAAAGGTAATAAGCTGCATCGTCTTTTCCATATTCGTTTTCTGTCCACTGAACTTCCGAATAAGAGGCTGCACCTTCTTTAATCCAAGCGTGGGACCAATGTTTAATTACGACTAGATCGCCAAACCATTGATGTGCGAGTTCGTGAGCAACTAAACTTTCAGTACGTTGGTTATCAATTTCGGCGCGATCGTCGATCAGACAGCGATCGGTTAATAAGGTGGTAGAGGTGTTTTCCATCCCGCCGAAAATAAAGTCGGCGACACAAACTTGGGCGTATTTAGGGTAGGGGTAATTATAGCCATATTTTTCACTAAAAAATTCTAACATTCGTGGAGTTTTGCCCATGCTGCGTCGAGCATCTGCTTCTCTATTTTTGTCTACATAATAAGTGACGGGAATGTTATTCCATTCGTCTTTAATTTCGGCAAAATCACCAACTGCTAAGGTCATTAAATAGGTGGGATGGATTTGTTTTTGTCGCCAATGATAGATAATTGTTTTGTTTTTTTCTTCTCTAGAAATGAGTTCGCCGTTGGAGATAGCTAAGTAAGGTTGGGGGACTTGTACGCGAATTTCAGAAGTAGCTAATTGTCCGGGATAATCAAAACAAGGGAACCAAAAACGAGAGTCTTCATCTTCTCCTTGAGTCCAAACTTGAGTGGGTTTGTCAGGATAATCGGAGTCTGGGGTGATAAAATATAAACCTCGTTGGGGTCGATCGACGCGGTAAGCGATCGCGATTTCCATTTTGGCTTCGGTGGTGGGTTGAAGCAACTGGATTTGGAGTTTTTCGTCGTCGTAGTCAAAGGGCTGACTGACTTTATCGACTAATACTGAGTCGATTTTAAGATTGACTGCATCGAGAGTTAAGCTGGTTATGCCGGGAACTACAGGCTGGAGAGTAATTGTACAAGTGCCGTGAAAGCTTTCGTTGGGGATATCGAGAACTAGATCCAGGAAAATATGTTCTACCTGTCCCGGGCGATCGGGGTTATACTGAGGTTTCGCCCCTGGTAACTCAAAAGAACGCTTGCCGTTATCTTCTGTATCGAAATAATATGAGTGCAACATAGATCGAGTTCATTAATTTGCCAATAAGTTACAGAGTAGCGCAGAACTGCAATGACTAACGGGACGGTAAAATAATCTCATTTGTATTTTTCTGCGGTTTAGCAAACAAATGACTGCAACAACGATTAATAATCCAGGTTTAGCTTCGCGCTTTGTTAACGGGATACTCGCGATTAAGCCTTTGGCAAGTTTTGCTAAGTACAAGGCACGTGAGATGATGATTAAACGGGCGGAAAAAATTGGCGTACCTTGGCGTGAAGAGGTACGAAAGTTACGCCAGCATGATTGGGATCGCGAATTTGCGGAGGTGGAAAATCCTCAGTTAGTTTATCCAGAATACTATCTGCGATCGTTCCATGCTTACGATCGCGGTAATCTTAGTTGGGATGCTGCTTTAGAGGTGGAAGTTGCTGCTTATGCTGTCCATGCAGGTATTTGGCAAGATGCAGGGGCGAAGGGCGATCCGAGATTAAGACAAAGTTATCATAATTTGCTGAAAGAACAAATTCCTAGTCAACCGCAAGCTATTTTAGATCTTGGTTGTAGTGTGGGAATGAGTAGTTTTGCTTTGCAAGCAACTTATCCTAATAGTAAGGTGACGGGAATAGATTTATCGCCTTATTTTTTAGCTGTAGCTAATTATAAGAATAGACAGCGACAGCAAAATATTAGTTGGTTACACGCTGCGGCGGAAAATACAGGTTTACCCGATCGATCTTTTGATTTAGTTTCGGCATTTTTGCTTTTTCATGAGTTACCTCAAAGTGCAGCAACCGAAATTTTAGCGGAAGCACGGCGTTTGTTGCGTCCGGGCGGTTATTTGGGAATTATGGAAATGAATCCGCGATCGCAGGTTTATGCCCAAATGCCTCCTTATATCTTAACTTTGCTTAAGAGTACGGAGCCTTATCTGGATCAGTATTTTAGCTTGGATTTGGCTGACGCGATCGCTGATGCAGGTTTTGAACCACCAACTATTATTTCTAATAGTCCCCGCCATCGCACTGTGATTGCTAAAGTGAAATAAATTACCTAAAAAAACTACAAAAGTCTGCGGCACTTTTGTAGTTCGATCCTCGAGCCGATATCCCTTCAAAAAATCGTGGTATTTTTGGTAAAAAACGTTGTCAATCAGCCGCACTGAGATCCTCTTCATCGCTATTCAAAAAGAATTTTTATTTCAATTATTACAGACGATTATCAACTTCAGCGAGATCGTACCCTCATTTATCAGCTATCAGTAGATATTGGAGACAAAAAGCAATTAGTGAATCAACTGTGTTAACTGTTCGGGTGGTAACTGTTCGCTGAAACCCTAGTCCAAGGGTTCCCAAAGAAACATTCGCGAAAATTATGTGCCAAGCTTAACATTAAAAGTGTAGCTACCGAACATAGAATCTATTTACAACAGGAGCGAAGTCCAATGAGCAACTATCCAAATTTTGGCAATCCCAGATATCAAATCATCCGAGAATTGGGAAGAAACCGGGAAGGAGGACGAATTACCTATCTTGCTACTGGTGAAACTGAAAAACAAATGGTCGCCTTGAAACAGTTTCGCTTTGCTCAAGAGGATTCTAACTGGGAAGGTTACAAAACTTATCAACGCGAACTGCAACTGCTGCAAGAATTAGATTGTCCGGGTATTCCTCGCTATGTGGATGCTTTTGAGACTCCAGAAGGTTTTTCTTTGGTACAAGAATATATTCCCGCACCTTCTTTAGCTGAAAGACACAGTTTTAAACCCGATGAAATCAAACATATTGCTGTGTCAACCTTAGAAATTTTAGTGGATTTACAAAATCGCCTTCCTCCGGTTATTCATCGAGATATTAAACCAGAAAATATTTTGCTTGACGAGCGCTTAAATGTTTATTTGGTTGATTTTGGTTTAGCTCGAATTGGTTCTCAAGATGTTGCTGCTAGTAGTATAGCGGCAGGTACGCCCGGCTTTATTGCTCCGGAACAGTTATTTAATCGTCCGCTAAGTTTGGCAACCGATCTATATAGTTTGGGTGCAACTTTATTTTGTTTGCTTGCTGGTACTCGTTCGGCAGATATTGGTAAGTTAATTGATGAGAATTATCGCTTTGATTTTCAGCTTCTCGATCCGAGATTAAATAAGTCTTTTGTCAAATGGCTGAAGAAAATGTTAGAACCAGTTGTTCACAAGCGCTATCCTAATGCAGCTTCGGCTTTGGCAGCATTGAAACCTCTGGAGGTGATGAGTTCCCCAGTTAATTTAACTAATTGGAAATTAGCTGGTTTAGTTGTTGCTTTAGTCGGGATTAGTTTGGTTGGCAAATTAGAAAAGTTATCCCAACAACCAGTTCCTACTTATACACCTCCTGTGAGAGAAACCGATCTAGATTTAGCTGGACAATTTTTCCAAGAAGGGGAAAGATTGAGCGCACAAGGTGCCTATCAAAGAGCTTTAATTGCTTATGATGAAGCGATCGCGTTAAAGCCTAATTATGGGGAAGCATTTTCGAGTCGTTGTTGGGTGTTGCAACAAATGGAGCGTTATACTGAAGCATTAGCAGCTTGCGATCGCGCGCTCTCGATTAATTCTGGTTCCAAACAAACTTGGAATCGACAAGCAGGTGCTTTAGCAGGTTTGGGTAGAAATCGCGAAGCGATCGCTACTTATACTCGCGCATTGCAAATCGATCCCGATTATTATTGGGCTTGGAATGACCTCGGAGCGATCTACAATCAGGAGGGACGCTACGCTGAAGCCCTAGCTGCGGCACAAAGAGCGACAGAACTCGATCCTGACACTTATAATGCTTGGAAGGTACGCGGTGAAGCTGAACTTGGTTTACAACGTTATTCAGCCGCACTCAATTCCTTTAAGTCAGCAATTAAAATAAATCCAGAGGAATATTGGAGTTGGTATGGGCAAGGGGTAGCATTAGAAAAAATGGGTGCGCGCGCGGACGCGATCGCCTCTTACAATCGAGCAATTACTCTTAATCCTGAGTTCTATTTAGCCATCGAGAAGAAAAGGCAATTAGTGGAGAAATTAGCACCATAAATGCACGTTTTCATCCTTTTGTCAACAACAAAATTTCACTTCCAAACAGGCAAATGAGTAACTATCCAGACATTTACAGCAGAGGCTATCAAATTGAAAGCAAGTTAGGGCATAATCGGGCAGGAGGTCGAGTTACTTACAAAGCGACGAATCTCAAAACGAAGCAAACCGTAGTCATCAAACAGTTTCAGTTTGCTCAACCGGGGACTAGCTGGATGGATTACGAAGCTTATACCAGAGAAATCGAAGTTTTGATCTCGCTAGTCTCCCCTAATATTCCCCGTTACCTCGATTCCTTTGAAACCCCCACAGGTTTTTGTTTAGTTCAAGAATACAAACGAGCCTATTCACTTGCCCAACTGCGCCATTTTACTCCCCAAGAAATTAAAGAAATCGCTTTAGCAGTATTAGACGTTTTAGTTTATCTGCAATCAGTTTCTCCCCCCGTAATTCACCGCGATCTTAAACCAGAAAATATCCTGGTTGACCATTCTCAACCGCGAAATGTTTACTTGGTGGATTTCGGTTTTGCCCACCAAGGAAATCAAGATGTTGGTGTTAGCAGCGTGGTCAAAGGTACATTGGGATTTATGCCCCCGGAACAATTATTTAATCGGCAACTAAGCGAAGCCTCCGACTTATATAGCTTAGGTGTCACCTTAATTTGTCTCCTCACCAAAACCAAATCCAGCGAAGTTGGTAACTTAATTGACGAAGCCTATCGCTTTAAATTTCGCTCCCAACTACCAGAAATTAGCGGGCAATTTGTGCGTTGGTTAGAGAAAATGGTCGCACCCAACCCCAAAAAGCGCTATCCCAATGCAGTTGCCGCCAAAGCCGCCTTAAAAAATATTCCCGTCACCGACAAAGGTTTACAACTACAACTAGGCGAGAAATTAGTTAAACAAATAAAAACAATGTCTGTAGCGATCGCCAAACCCGCAACCACCCTATGCTGGATTTTAACACTCAGCGCGATCGCCTCCTTCAACACCTATCGAACCCATTCCCCGCAACAAAAATTCACTTCTCACAGTCAAATTATCAATCCCCTCAGTCAATTACGCGACACTGGTAAATGTCCCGGTTGCTATCTACCAGAAGCCAATCTCGAAGGCGCAAACTTGCAAAATGCCGACTTAGAAGCCGCCTATCTCAGAAGAGTTAATTTCGAGGGTGCATACCTCCGAGGCGCAAACTTTCGCGATGCCTTTCTTAAAGGTGCTAACCTAGAACAAACTTACCTCCGCGCCGCCAACCTTAATAACGTTAAACTCGAAGGTGCGAACCTCCAAAACGCTAATTTAGGAGGAGTAAATATGCAATTTGCTAACTTAGTCAAAGCATATTTTAAAAGTGCTAACTTAGAGTTTGCCAACCTCAAAAGTGCCAACCTGAAAAAGGCTAACCTGGAGTTTGCTAACCTCAAAAGTGCTGACTTAACTAATGCTTATCTCGAAGATGCTTCTCTCGAAGGAGTTCAATTAGAAAACGCCCACTTAATCGGAGCAAAACTGAAAAATGCCCAGTTACATTCTGCTGACTTAGCAAATGCCGAACTTTCCGGCGCCAACTTAGAAAATGCCAATCTCGAAGGTGCTGATTTAGCTGGGGCTGACCTCGCTGGAGCAAATCTTAAAAATGCCAATCTTTGGAACGCTAATTTAGTCGGTGCCAAGCTTAAAGGTGCAATCCTTCCTGATGGAACAAAACATGAATAAACAGCGCTCGGTTATCAGTAACCAGTTAATAAACATCAACTCCTAAATTATAACCAATAATTCACTATTTCCTAGCCAACAACAATTACTAACCATGACACTAAATCGCGACTTTTCTAACTACAACTATCAAATTAGTAAAGAATTAGGCAGAAATCGACAAGGTGGACGAATTACTTACCTAGGTAATAATCTCGACTCCGAACAACAAGTAGTAATTAAAGAATTTCGCTTCGCCGATCCTGATTCGAGTTGGGCAGGTTTTAAATCCTGCGAACGAGAAGTACAAATGCTGCAAAAGCTCGAACATCCAGGCATTCCTCGCTATCTGGATTGCTTTGAAACCGAAACAGGTTTTTGTATCGTTCAAGAATACAAACAAGCGCCATCTCTAGCAGAAGTTGACCATTTTACTCCCGAAGAAATCAAGCAAATTGCTGTTGAAATTTTAGAAATTTTAGCTTATCTCCAAGCGCAAGAACCACCCATAATTCATCGCGATCTTAAACCAGAAAATATTTTAGTTAACTCTACAGAACCACTGGAAGTAACCTTAGTCGATTTTGGTTTTGCTACGGGCGAAGGCGATGTCACCAGCAGTAGCTTAGTCAAAGGAACAGTTGGCTTTATGCCACCCGAACAATTACTGAATCACGAACTTAGTTTAGCTTCAGATTTATACAGTTTAGCGATAACTTTAATTTGCTTATTAACTCAAACAAAAACTAACCAAATCGGCAAATTAATTGACGAAAATTATCGCATCAACTTCAAACATCTTTGCCCAAATCTCAGCCGAAAGTTTCTTGACTGGCTAGAAAAAATGGCAGCACCAAATCCGAAAAATCGCTTTCCGAATGCAGCCGCAGCCCTGGAAGCTTTGCAACCAATAGCAGTATTTACACCTTCTTGGCGAGATAATTTAAAACAAAAACAACCTACTTTAGTATTCGGCTTAACTAGCATAACTGCTTTTGCTTTAGGATTAGGTATTACTGTCGCCAGTTTAGAGCAAAGTTATACAGAAATTGCCGCTCAACAAGAAGTTAGTTCCACCTCTCAAGAATTTAGCGAATATACTAACTGTCCTGGTTGTAGTTTAGCAGGATATAATCTCCAAGGTGAAAACCTACGCGACGCTCAATTAGAAGGTGTAGATTTAGAAGGTGCTAATCTGAAAGGCGCCAATTTGAGTGGGGCAAATTTACGGGGTGCAAATCTCCGTGGAGCGCAACTCCAAGGTGCCGATCTAACTTATGCTCAGTTACATGGTGTAGACTTAACTTATGCTCAGTTACAAGGAGCAAAATTGCAAAATTCTGACTTAGAAGGTGCTGATTTAAGTCACGCTCAATTACGGGGTGCTAATTTAGAAAAAGTTAGTTTACGCGATACGAAAATTAACTATGCGACTCAGTTAACAGATAAGTGGCGTTTGGTTTGGCGGATTGTGAATAATGGTGCTGAAGGTGTCGATCTAAAAAATGTTGACTTATCAGGTGCAAATCTAAATTTTGCTAATTTACGTTGGGCAAATTTAGAAGGTGTAAATTTAGAAGGTGCTTTTTTGCAAGGTGCTTTTTTAGAAGGCGCACAACTTCGCAATGCTAGTCTGTTTGCTGCTAATTTAGAAGGAACAAATCTCCAAGATGCTAATTTGGAAAATGTGAATTTGCGAGAAGCTTTTTTGCAGAATGCCGATCTAGAAAATGCTTATTTGTATCGGGCATTTATGCAAAATGCAATGTTATATGATGCTAATTTGCGAAGTGCTAATTTGCAGGATGCTGACATTAGTGATGCTAATTTCCAAGGTGCGAATTTGCAAGATACGATTATGCCATAGATTGCTTGACTCGTAAACGGGCGGCTACACTAATATAGACCATAGATTAGCCCGCCTTTGCGGGCTAAATTGTCTAGAGATTTTCCGCTCGAATAAAGAATTATGGTGCTTGTAAAGCGACCAATTTTTCTTCTGTCAAGCGCGATCGGAAAATACCATCATCAGCCAGAAGTAAAATCATCTGTAAACGAGAGTCAGGTTGGAGATGCAAATCCGCCCAAGGTACGGCTATTTCCAAACAGCGATCGACAGCAAAACTTGCTTGTGTCGAACAAGGATACCACTGAAAATGTTCTCCCGCTTCTTCTAGCCAAATTTTGCCTGTGAGGAAATTAATTCCTAAATGATGGTGGAACAAATAATTAAGCGGTTCGCGATCGGGTAATTCTGCTAAAGGTGCAGGACTATTGAAACAAATAGCATCAGGATAATACCACAGTAAATGTAACTCGCTCGGCAAATTTTGACCGAATTGTACGCCCGATTTGAAATCCAAACGCAGATAAAAATTCAGGTGATCTAAACCATAGAAAAGTCGTTGAATTTCGCTGCTGCGGTGCATAGTACCTCGCGCCCCACCAATTTCGAGCATTCCCGCTTTATCCCAATCTTGCTCATCGCCTTTACCATCAATAATTGGATGAATGAAACTGCGAGGAATTTCTCTATTTTTATGTTCGTGGGGTTCTACTGGTTGATGTAACTGAGGTGGAATTGGTTCATTTAAAGCCTGATAAATCGCAGATAAATGTTCGCGAAATAGCCGATCGAACATCGCATCATGGTTAGAAGAATGTCCTTCACCAAACCACCAAAACCAATCCGAACCTTCAGCCGCATCTAAAGCTGACCAAACTTCAGGATTATTTTCTTCAGTTGCTTCTGGATGTTTAGCTAATATTTGTCTGGCTTGGTAAAGTAAATCCCAAGCGCGATTTTTAACTGGATCGCCAATCCAAGTGGTAAAACTACCATCGACCCAAGAACCACTGTGTAACTTAGCTGTAGGAATTGTTTCAGTTGGGGGGAACTTTTCGAGAAATTCAGAGACAGTAACCAATTTGAAACAAGAGCGATCGCTCAATTGTTGATAAAGTGCTTCCAAGAAGGGTTGACCATCTTGTTGATAAAATTCCCAACAATTTTCCCCATCGAGAGCGATCGTCACTAACCAAGGTTGTTCTAAACTGGTAGTCGAACCTTTTTGTCGTTCCTGAAGAGTAGAGGCGATCGCGTCTAAATGTCCGACCAAATCTCTTGCCGCTTCTAACGGTTTCATTGCACCATAGGTAAAACCAATCAAATCTGATAAGCGATGATCCCGAAACACAATCGACAAATCTCCGTGAGGAGTTGACAAACGATAAGGACGATAAAGAAATTCCGGTTCCCGGACATTTCCTCGTTCATCGCGGTGGAAAAAGTGATGTAAACTCCAACCTAATACCGCCTCATCCGAACAAATCCACTGAAAACCCTGTTTGGCAATATAAGGCAAAATCGCCGGACTAACCGACTGTTCGCTGGGCCACAACCCACGGGGAATACAACCAAAGCGATCTTGATAATTTTCCCAAGCTTTGCGTAAATGGCGAGAAAGATCTTCTGCCCACTGAAAGCGTTGCTGTGGTAAATTCATTTGCGGTACAGCTACCCGTCCCGCATTCGTATCCGCCAATAAAGGTAAAATTGGGTGCGTGTAAGGAGTCGTCGTTACCTCCAACTGACCCGCATCTTGCATTTTGCGATGTTGAGGAATAATTCGACTGATAATTTGTCTTTGCTTCGAGTAGATACGCTGTCTATCCGCTAGAGTAAAATCTTTTCCTTGTTTTAACCAAGTAGCAATTTCTGGATCGTCCCAAAACAGAGGATCGATCCAAGCTAAATTATGCCATGCCAGCAAATCGCTGTAATCCTGGTTTGTCCAATTCGCCAAACACCAAGGTTCGCCTTTTTCCTGATGCTGTTGGTATAACTGCCTGTAGCGTGGATGGGGATCGATTAAAGTATGATGGTTAGCATCAAAAAAGTGTCTAACAATAAACTCTCGTTGTTGTTTGTCAAGTTGTTCGGTCGGAGTGAGAGTAACTGCTAGATAAGGGTCCATCGCTTCACCCGCAGCATAATCTTCTAACTGCAAAATTAGCGAAGGAACCAAATTTACCGTTTGATGCAGCTTAGGATACTTTTCCAGTAATAAGACCAAATCCAAGTAATCCTTTGTACCGTGTAGCCGCACCCAAGGCAAGCGATACTGTCCCATCGGAGATGAGATTGCTTCGCGAGACTTATAAAGTGGTTGATGCTGATGCCAGATAAAAGCAACGTAGAGAGGATAAGGCATAGTAATTTTTCCGAACCATAAATAATAAGTTAAGGGCAGACCCCAAGCAAAGTCAAAAGTAAGTGACTTCTCTGGAAGACTGCCCTTAACTTAAAAGCGACCAAAAAACTTTTGTGTGTTTGAGTTTACACTACTTGCTCAACTTCAGCAATTTCCGGGATAAACTCCCGTAAACGTCGTTCGATACCCATTCTCAGGGTCATTGCTGAACTGGGGCAAGAACCGCAAGCACCTTGTAAACGCAATTTTACTACTGGTCCTTCGATTTCGACTAACTCGACGTTACCGCCGTCAGCCATTAAGTAAGGACGCATATCGTCCAAAACTTGCTCAACGTTATCTGACGTAAGTGCTAATGTTGTCATAGTTTACCTAGCTTTTATGTATTTTGTTGCTGTTAACTAAATCCTAACTCCAAGTCAAGAAACTAAGCTACTGGGGCAGGTTCTAAAAGTTGAAGATTAGAGAAATTAAACTCAGTGGTAGTTGTTTGTCCATCTTTGCTAATCGCGTGAATGATTTGACGACTGGGTAAGTAATACTCGCCTACCTTGTCATAAGTTTCTTCAAAGTCACGTTTTCCTTTTAATTCGTTAGTTTTGGCATCGCGGAAAACGGCGTTATAAGCGGTGGAGACGTAACCATTACCAGTATCGAGGCTTTCTTTGGTATTAATGGTAAACGCCATTGGTCCCATAACGCGACTTACTTGAGTAATTTCTTGACCGCGTACTTTGTAGTTTGAACCCATCGCGTCACCAGAAACCAGGATTTCTACTGCACCTGTGGAGTCTTTTTCCCCTAGTTTAAACTGATTTTTGCCGTGGGCGGCGGCAAAGGTACTGCGTTTGCGGTGGGTGATGATATCCCGCATTTGGTTATAAACGCTTTCGCGTACTTTTTCGTCTTCAATACCAGAGATTTCGACACTTAGGTCTGGGTTAACTTTAACTTTACCCTGGTAAGTTTCGTCACCTTGTTTTATTTCCAGGTTGGCAGTGTAACCCGGAAAATTTTCGTCCCAAGTGTAGCGACTTTCGTAGGCTGACTGAAAAATTTCGCGCGCGTTGTTGGTTTCACTCATAAAAGCTGTTGTCGAACGATATAACTTCTTCTAGTCTAATAGTTTAAGTGGAATTACGGTGAGAGTAGATCTGGTGTACGGCTAATTGCTCTTTTGCCAGAATCAGTTGAGTGGGTATTTCTGACTAGCGATAATCTTAAATGACCGAACTGCGATCGCGATCTTCAATTGCGCGACGTTAACCGGTATTAGCAGTTGGATAGGGAGAATTACGCTCGCGACAAATTATCAGTAAAACTATTAACTAAATTATCAATCAGATGCACCACCATGAATTAGTAAACATTTTTTTTGTTTTTGATTGAAGAGCAAAAAAGTAAATCCCCAAATAATAAAATCCCAAAGTTCGTCATCTACACCAAAAGCTGGATTATATTGAAAAATTCTCGAGTTTTCATGATCAATGTACGCCTCTACATTACGCCAAAAACATCTAATAAGATCGTTTTTTTTGTGCTTGCCAACATTTTTAAATCCATCTGAGGGATTTATCCGAGCAATGAAAGTATTAATTCTTGTTGTTAATAAATAGCGATTACCCTCAACCATTGTTGATAAATGAGGTTTAGTTTTCGGATCAGCTAGTTGTATTAGCTTTTGAAGTTCGGCTTCGGGAGTTTTTTCCCGATAATTTTTATCAATTGCTAGTCGATTTAATACCTGAGAATCTAAATCGCCATCATCGAGTTCAATACCTCTAGCACTAAACCAAATTACATAGTCGCAACCTTTTAAACAATAACTCATGGCTTCCATGTATCCGTTCAATTTAGCAATTTCAGGAGTATTCTCTAATTTCATAATTCCTAAATAAAACTTTTAATTGCTTTTTTCCCTACTGGAAAATCCTTTTCCTAAATACTCAAATTTTCTGCTAATCTAACTGTTTGTACTTGGTCTAACTCTAGTATTGTAGATTAAGCTGAAAAAATATTGAGTGGTGTTGAAAGCGACATCCTACCCCAAAATTCATTACAATCATTTACAATTACCTACCACATAGCCAAATCCTGCTTTACCCTGTTTTGTGGTTATCTTTACTCTCTTAACAAACATTTATACATGATTGCTCTACGTCCTCATCAAAAAGCTAAAGCCCTCAAACCCGGTAGCCGTCGCCCTGCGAAGGAACTTTGTAGTGAGTGCGGACTTTGCGATACATATTATGTGCATTATGTCAAGGAAGCTTGCGCTTTTCTTAATCAACAAATTGCCGAATTGGAAGCCGAGGCACATGGGCGCAGTCGCAACTTAGATGACGCTGACGACTGGTATTTTGGTGTGCGTCAGGAAATGATGGCGGCGAGGAAAAAACAGCCTCTAGAGGGCGCACAATGGACGGGTATTGTGAGTAGTATTGCCTGCGAAATGCTTAACCAAGGCAAAGTTGAAGGTGTAGTTTGCGTTCAGAATACCAAAGAAGACCGCTTTCAACCAATGCCAGTTATTGCAAGAACGCCAGAAGAAGTGTTAGCAGCGAAAGTAAATAAACCTACCTTATCGCCGAATCTTTCCGTTTTAGAACAAGTGGAAAAATCGGGGATGAAAAGGTTATTAGTTATTGGCGTTGGCTGTCAAATTCAAGCATTGCGGGCTGTTGAGAAAGAATTAGGTTTAGAAAAGCTTTATGTTTTGGGGACACCTTGTGTGGATAATGTTACTCGCGCTGGGTTACAAAAATTCTTAGAAACGACAAGTAAGTCTCCGGATACTGTAGTGCATTACGAATTTATGCAAGATTTTCGGGTGCATTTTAAACACGAAGATGGTTCGATTGAAAAAGTACCTTTCTTTGGTTTGAAAACTAATCAATTAAAAGATGTTTTTGCGCCTTCTTGTATGAGTTGTTTTGACTATGTGAACTCGTTGGCAGATTTGGTTGTGGGTTATATGGGCGCACCTTTTGGTTGGCAATGGATTTTGGTGCGAAATGATACTGGTAAAGAAATGCTGGAATTAGTTAAAAATCAACTTGATGTGCAGCCTGTGATGTCTTCGGGTTCTCGTCAACAAGCGGTGCAACAAAGTATTCCGGCTTATGACAAAGGTGTTACTTTGCCGATGTGGGCGGCTAAATTAATGGGAGTTGTGATTGAAAAAATTGGTCCGAAGGGTTTAGAATATGCCCGTTTTTCGATTGATTCTCACTTTACCAGGAATTATTTATATCTCAAGCGCAATCATCCGGAAAAGTTAGAGGCGCACGTCCCTGATTATGCTAAACGTATTGTGGGACAGTATCAATTACCTGAGTGATTAGGGATTGGGGAATGGGGATTGGGTTCAGTTATCAGTAAACAGTAAACAGTTACCAGTTACCAGTTACCAGTTACCAGTGAACAGTTATTAGTTTATCCTCAATTACTAACTAGCAATCACTAACTACCGACCAAACACCACAAACCAGATACTAATGAAGCAGGAACGATTACTGATTATAGGGTGGCGAGAGAGAATTGCTTTACCAGAATTAGGAATTTCTCAAGTTAAGGCGAAAATAGATACAGGGGCGCGATCGTCTGCTTTACACGCTTTTGATGTGGAAATTTTTCCGCGAGATGGTCAAGAGATGGTGCGTTTTCAGGTGCATCCTTACCAACGGGATAGCAAAACTACAGTAGTCGCTGAAGCGAAACTTTTAGATCGGCGAGAGGTACGGAATTCCGGGGGGGTAGCCCAACTACGACCAGCGATCGCGACTGTTGTAGAATTGGGTGGCATTCAGTGGCAAATTGAACTTACCTTAACTAATCGCGATGTCATGGGTTTTCGGATGCTACTGGGTCGTCAGGCGTTGCGGAGGAGATTTTTGGTAGATCCAGGAAATTCGTTCGTCCAAAGTCGCCGTTACCATCAAAAAGGTCACGAAAATCAACAACAACAGTTATGAAAATTGCTATCCTCTCGCAAGATCCGACTCTTTATTCCACTAAGCGTCTGAAGGAGGCTGGGGAAGAAAGGGGACATGAAATGCGGGTGATTAATTATCTGCGTTGCTATATGAATATTACTTCGAGTAAACCAGCGATCGTGTATAAGGGGAAACCTTTAGAAAATTTTGATGCGATTATTCCTCGAATTGGTGCGTCTAGAACGTTTTACGGTACGGCGGTGGTACGCCAGTTTGAGGTGATGGGGGTGTTTACGCCGAATGAGTCGCAAGCTATTTCTCGTTCTCGCGATAAACTGCGCTGTTTGCAAATTCTCGCCCGTCAAGGTATCGGTTTACCTGTGACTGGTTTTGCTCATGCAACGGAAGATATTGATGGTTTAATCGAAACTGTGGGTGGTGCGCCTTTGGTGATTAAGCTGTTGGAAGGAACGCAGGGTATTGGTGTGGTTTTGGCGGAAACTACCCAAGCGGCGAAGTCTGTGATTGAGGCTTTTCGCGGTTTGGATGCGAATATTTTGGTGCAGGAGTTTATTAAGGAGGCTGCGGGTGCAGATATTCGCTGTTTTGTGATTGGCGATAAGGTGATTGCTTCGATGAAACGACAGGGTGCCGAAGGTGAATTTCGCTCGAATTTGCATCGGGGTGGAAAGGCGGAGAAAATTAAGTTAACTCCGGAGGAACGTAGTACCGCCGTGCGTTCGGCGAAGGCGATGGGTTTACGGGTGGCTGGAGTGGATTTGCTGCGTTCTAATCACGGTCCGGTGGTTATGGAGGTCAATTCTTCTCCGGGATTAGAAGGAATTGAGAGGGCGACGGAAATCGATGTGGCTGGGAAAATTATTGGCTATTTGGAGAAAAATGCGGTTCCGGGAAAAAGCCGCGATCGCATTCAATATTAATTCTCCGAAGAAGGACATCGCTATTCTAGATCGGGAGGTTGTATCCAAGCTAACATCGCGTGACAGATAATACTTTTGAACTGAAACAAGAGGCAAAGGCAACCGATGCTTTTGCCTATTTTCCCGCCACTCGCCGTCGTTTGGAAATTCCGGTGGCACGTCTTCCTACTCAGACGATGATTTCGCTTCCGGTGACGGTGGTTCACGGGATTGAACCGGGACCGAAACTTTGGTTAAGTGCTGCGATTCATGGTGACGAACTTAATGGCGTAGAGATTATACATCAAGTATTGTCAAAAGTCAACCCCCAAGAGTTACGGGGGACGTTAATTGCTGTACCTGTGGTTAATGTTTTTGGCTTTATCGAACAATCTCGCTATCTTCCCGATAGAAGAGACTTAAATCGTTCTTTTCCTGGTTCCGCAACGGGTTCATTAGCTTCCCGTTTAGCCTGTTTATTTATGAAGGAAATTGTCAGCCGTTGTACCCACGGAATTGACTTGCATACTGCTTCCCATCATCGCATAAATTTGCCGCAAATTCGAGCTAATTTAGATGACTCGGAAACTTATCGCTGTGCGAAAGCTTTTGGCGCACCAATTATTATTCATGCTACCACTCGTGACGGTTCTTTGCGCCAAGCAGCTACCAGAAGAGGCATTCCCATTTTACTTTATGAAGCTGGGGAAGCACTTAGGTTTGACCCCGAAGCAATTCGCGTTGGGGTGGAAGGCATTTTGCGGGTGATGAATGTGCTAGAAATGTATTCTGTACCTCATTTACTACCACCAAAAAATCCCCAAGAAGTCTCGGAAAGTAAATGGATCAGAGCATCTCGTAGTGGCATTTTACACCTGAAAATAAGTTTGGGAGATTTTGTTGACAAAAAACAAATTTTATGTTCAATTAATGATGCTTTTGGGGAGACAAGCGTCAAAATTCGCGCTGGGGTGCGGGGAATAGTCATCGGTCATACGCAAAATCCCTTGGTAAATCAAGGAGATGGTATCGTGCATTTAGCAATTGTTCAATGAGGAGAGAGTCTCTGTGCTGATGGTAACAGTTTCCGATGTATTTTTTGCCGCGATCGCTGTCGGTTTACTCATTTTACTAGGAAGCTGGATTAAGCAGCGCCTACCAATCTTACAAAAATTATACCTACCGGAATCAATTATTGCAGGGACAATAGGATTATTACTCGGACCCGATGTTTTAGGAAGTATAATTGCGGCTGCGGGTGGAGAAGGTTATTTGGTGAAAAATGGTTTATTTCCCGAATCAATTCGCACTGTTTGGGAGCAAGTTCCGGGGATTTTAATTATCCTCGTCTTCGCGGCTTTATTTTTAGGCGAAAATATTCCTGATTGGCAAGAAATTTGGCGCAAAACTTCCCCACAAGTCGCTTTTGCACAAACTTTGGCTTGGGGACAATATGTAACTGGAATTGGCGTAACTTTATTAATTTTAATTCCTTTTTTTCAAGCTGACCCTTTAGCAGGAATTTTAATCGAAATTGCCTTTGAAGGAGGACATGGAACCGCCGCAGGAATGGCAGGTACTTTTGAGGAATTAGGATTTTTAGCAGCTTCGGAATTAGGTTTATCTTTGGCAACAGTAGGGATTGTTTCGGCTGTGGTTGCGGGAACTATTTTAGTTAATTGGGGTATTCGCCAAGGTCACGTCCAAGTTGATTCTGCTGTAGTTGAAGATGTAGAATTACTGACCGATCGAAAACCAATTATTAAGACAAAAGAAAGTAATTTGCTTGTCGATTCGTTGTCTTTTAACTTTGGTTTTACCGCCATAGCAATCGCCCTTGCTTGGGCAATTTTAGAGTTACTACAATGGTTAGAGATATATCTGGATTTAGGTTTTAGATTGTTTAAATTTGTGCCTTTATTTCCGATTGCCATGTTAGGAGGCTTGATAGTTCAATTAGTAATGGAACGTTTTGAGTTAGATTATTTAATCGAACGCAGGTTACAAGAACATATTGGTGGAGTAGCACTAGATTTAGTAGTTGTTACTGCATTGGCGACGATTAATTTAAAGGTATTGGAAGCCAATATTGAAGTATTTTTAATTCTTGCAATAGTTGGAATTGCTTGGAATGTACTTGCTTTTGTTTACCTCGCACCGCGTCTGTTACCTAACTATTGGTTTGAAAGAGGAATTTGCGATTTAGGGCAATCAATGGGAGTAACACCCACAGGGCTTTTATTATTACGCATGGTTGACCCGCAAAACAAGAGTGGTGCGTTTGAAAGTTTTGCTTACAAACAGTTACTTTTTACGCCTATTGTCGGTGGAGGAATTTTTACGGCTGCTGCACCAATTTTAATGAGACAATTTGGTGCAGTGGGCGTTTTGTTAATTACGGGAAGTTTACTAATTTTTTGGTTAATTTTTGGTTTCTGGAATTATCAAAAAATTAAGTCAACTGTAGTTTATACTAAACAAGATGCTTAGATAAAATTGGGCAATGAGAGGACTAAAGTCCTCACTATGAAGTTTAATCACACCATTCAATCGACCATTCAGTTTGATTGGGATATGCAGGTAAACTTCTAAAGCCTTGAGGAACGATCGCTGCTTGAGTTGTAGTAATTGTAGTTGCTGTTCGCAGTCTTTGGGCTTGGGCTACCCAGTTCCGAACTTGAGATAATGAAGGTGGTTGCTTGACTCGCTGTTGGCGATCGTTTTCGGCGATCATTTTATCATATAAAGTATCGGGAGAACGACGCTTAAGTTCTTCAACGGTATCTACTCCTGTAGCTTGCAACAATTCGGAATATTCTCCTCCTACGCCTTTAATTCGGCATAAATCGGCAATATTCACGAATTTGAGGATTTTTCCCTTATCGATACCAGTGGTTTTTACCAGTTCCTCTCTACCTTCTTTGGAAGTGCCTTTTTCAAACAATTCTTCGGTAGTTGTGATTCCAACTGCTGCTAGTTTGTCAGCTTCTGACGCATCGATACTTTCTATTTCACGAATATAATGTGGCATTGTCACTGCTCATAAAATCTTATCTGTAATATATTTTACCTTACGGTATTTCATCTCAGTTTCTTATTAAAAATTTAGGCAAAAACTACAGTCCGATTGTCATAAACTAAGACGCGATTTTGTAAGTGCAAGCGTACTGCACGAGCGAGAACTAATCTTTCTAAGTCTCTACCTTTGCGAATCAAATCTTTAACATTATCGCGATGAGTTACGGGAATGACATCTTGTTCGATAATTGGACCTTCATCTAAATCGCTAGTTACATAATGGGCGGTTGCACCGATTACTTTTACTCCTCTTTCATAGGCACGTTGATAAGGATTTGCCCCGGCAAATGCAGGTAAAAATGAGTGATGAATATTGATAATATTGGGGAATTGTGCGATAAAATTGGGGCTAAGAATTTGCATATATTTAGCAAGAACTACCAAATCTATGTTATAATCTTTAATTAGTTCTAATTGTTTAGCTTCGGCTTCGGCTTTAGTTTCTTTGGTGACAGAAATGTGGTGGAAATCAATATTAAATTGTTGGGCAATTTCAGCGAGATTAGCATGATTACTAATAATTAAAGGTATCTCGGCGCTGATTTCTTTGGCTTGTTTTCGCCAGAGAAGATCGAACAAACAATGATCTTGTTTTGTTACCCAAATTGCCATGCGAGGAATGGTATCAGAAAAGTGAATTTGCCAGTCTGCATCGAGAGGTTTAGCGATCGCGCTAAATGCAGGTTTAATCACGTCGTGAGGTAGGTTAAATCCGGCTAACTGCCATTCGATGCGGGTGAAAAACATTCCTGCTGCTAAATCAGTATGTTGATCCGCATGGATGATGTTACCACCATTTGAGTAAATAAAATTAACAATTTTTGCCACGAGTCCCCGGCGATCGCGGCAGGATAATAATAAGGTTGCAGTTGAATTAGACATAATAATTAAAGAAAACAATTATCAAGCATCCGATGAGCGAACAACTAACAGCAGATAACCTAGCATACACTAACGACGAGTATCAGCCGATTATTATTCGCATCGAAGATATTTATAAAGTATACGGTACTGGTAATGCCGAAGTTCGCGCTTTAGCTGGAGTCGATTTAATTGTCAAGAAAGGCGAATATTGTTCGATTATGGGACCTTCTGGTAGTGGTAAGTCTACAGCAATGAATGTCATCGGTTGTTTAGATCGTCCCACTTCCGGAAGCTATTATTTGGATGGTGTGGATGTTTCCCAATTACCAGACAGCGAGTTAGCGACAATTCGCAACCGCAAAATCGGCTTTGTGTTTCAGCAATTTCACCTGCTGTCGCAAATGACAGCCTTGGAAAATGTTATGCTACCGATGGTTTATGCTGGTGTAGGTAGTGGAGAAAGGCGCGATCGCGCGGTTGCTGCTTTAACTAAAGTAGGTTTGTCAAACCGTCTCCACAATAAACCCACTCAACTTTCTGGGGGACAACAACAAAGGGTAGCGATCGCACGCGCGATCGTCAATCAACCTGTTCTACTTTTAGCAGATGAACCCACCGGAGCGCTAGATTCTCGCACTACTCAAGAAGTTTTAGATATTTTTACCGAATTAAATGCTACTGGAATCACTGTAGTTATGGTAACTCACGAACCAGAAGTTGCTCGTCTTACCAAGCGAATTGTTTGGTTTCGCGACGGTAAAGTTATTCATTCTCACCTTACCCCAGAAGAAATGTTAGCAGTAGCTTTTTCTCATTAATAGTATACCACCCTCTTGAAAGAATTTTCTTAGCTTGTAGAGACATTAAATTCAACATCTCTACAGCTATTTTTAACCAGGTAGCCAGCCCACTTTCACCGTTACAGGAGACAACTTCTCGAAAGTTAATACTTCACCAGACTCAGACTCAAAAACTACGTCAGAAAACGTGAAAATTGCAGTTGAATTCGCACCCTTTCTTCCATCACCATCATCAGGAATAATTTCCACCGTTGCTTGTCCAGAAATTGCTTGATAAGTACCTTTAACTAAGGGACGAGAATCATCAATAACTACATCATTGCAAATTTCCGTTGTCAATCTTTCCCCAGTTTCTAGCCGTAGCCGACTATTTTCTTCACTTAAATCTAACTCAAAAGTTTCGGTATCTCCAGCTTCCACGGCTGCGGCTACCAAACCTGGAGACTCGAAAAACCACGCGATCGTATCTTCAGAATTTTTGCCATAAATGTAAACATCATTACAGCCTCCCGTCGTCCATTCTAAGTTATTAATTAATTCTTTCGAGAGAGTTTTTTCTCCGATATTAGCGCAACTATTCAAACTCAGGGATAAAGCGAGTAAAATTGCACTTCCCCAACGATATCTAGCAAGCTTCATTTTCACGATTAAAAGCTAAACAACGCTTCTAACTTAGCTGGGACATTGGGTAAAACTAAATCTAGTTACTAAATTGGTAACACAAGTTGAGAATTACGCGATCGCACAGGCTATAATCTCAATTATGTTAATTATAATCGAGTTATGCAAGAAAAACTAATTGATGTAGAAAATTTTGCAGTCTGTATTAATAACGAAGGATATCAAGCTTCACTGGAAATAGGAAAACTATATCGTATTATACCCGATGCAGAAGCTAAAACTCACGGACTTATTCGCATTGTCGATAACAGTGGTGAAGATTATGCTTTCTCAGTAAATCGTTTTTATCCAATTAAATTACCTCAAAATGTAGAAGAAGTTTTACTAGCAGTTTTTCAATAATTTATAAATTTAATATAATTTAATCTTCGCTTTGTAGAGACGTTAAATGCAACGTCTTCTAGTCACGATAAATACTCAAATTGTCCCATTTTTTAAGCTTCAGACTGCAATTCAAAAGATACATCTTCATAAAGACTTGCCAAACTACCTTCAAAATCAACACTTTTTAGTTGAAATACAGATTCTTCTTCGGTGTAAAACTGCAAAATCCATAACCCATTATCCCCACGTCGAAAACATTCTACTCGCTGACGTTTAGAATTAATTAAAACATACTCCTGTAAAGTAGCTAAGGTTTGATAATCAGCAAATTTATCACCTCTATCAAAAGCTTCTGTAGAATCAGAAAGAACTTCCACAATTAGACAAGGAAAACTTTTGTAATGAGTAGTTTCTTGGTCGCGTTCGTCACAAGTTACGATTACATCAGGATAATAAAATCTATTCTTAGTTTCAATTCTGGCTTTCATATCAGAAATATAAACCCGACAACCAGTACCTCTAACGTGATTACGGAGGAGAGATGCTAAATTAAGAGATATTGTTACATGAACATCGCTTGCACCTGCCATTGCATAAACTTCACCATCAATGTATTCGTGTTTAGTAGGGCTTTGTGCTTCCATCTGAAGATATTCTTCGGAGGTAATACTGAAATTTTCAGGAGAGGCAATCATAGTTAAACTGAAAAAACTAAACCATAACTCATTATACCACTTGGATAGCAGTTATATTTTTCATTAATTATTTTAGTAAGCTATGCGATATATATATCTATAAAATAGCTTGGGTAATCAAGATAAAACCCTTTAATCATCTTGCCAATTTTTCGCTCGCTCGACCGCTTTTTGCCAAATAATAAAGTTATCTTGAGCTTGATTTGCACCTACTCCAGGATCGAAGATTCTATCTACTTTTCTACTGGCAATCAATTCGCGATAATCTTGATAGAAACCCACCGCTAAACCCGCACCAAAAGCTGTTCCTTGAGCGGTTGCATCAAGGATAGCGGGACGTTCGACAGGAACACCTAAAATATCAGCTTGAAACTGCATTAAAAAGTCATTTTTGCAAGCACCACCATCAACTTTTAAAAGCTTAACTGCTGTGTCGCTATCTTGATTAATTGCTTCGACAACTTCTTTGACTTGATAAGCTATTGATTCGAGTACCGATCGCACGATATGCTCTCTTTGTACGCCCCCGGTAATTCCCAAGAAAGCCCCACGTGCGCTCATATCCCAATGAGGTGTCCCTAAACCACTTAATGCTGGTACAAAATAAACGCCATTGCTGTCTTTTACTTGAGTAGCTAAAGTCTCAGTTTCGGCGGCGGATTTAATTAATTTTAACCCGTCTCGCAACCATTGAATACAAGCCCCAGTGGTAAACATCGCTCCTTCGAGAGCATAGTTTGTTTTCTCTGCTGTAGTCCAAGCTACAGTAGCCAGAAGTTGATGTTGAGAAAGTGTGAGATTGTCTTCAGTTTGGGCTACAAGAAAGCAGCCTGTACCGTAGGTGCATTTTAACATCCCGGCGCGATCGCAGCCGTGAGCAAATAAGGCTGCTTGTTGGTCGCCAAATATCGCCGTAATCGGTATTTCTGCGCCGAATAACTCCGGATCTGTTTTGCCAAACAAACCTATGCTAGGCTTAATTTCAGGCATCATCTGACGGGGAATTGCAAACAAGTCTAATAACTCTTCGTCCCAGTCTTTTGCTGCTAAATTCATCAACATCGTTCGACTCGCATTGCTATGGTCTGTTGCATGAATTTTGCCATTTGTCAAGTTCCACAAAATCCAACTATCGACAGTACCAGCAATAACGTTATTTAAGTTAACATTTGGTTGATTTTCGCGCAGCCAACTCAGTAACCAAGCGAGTTTCGTTGCGGAGAAATAAGCATCGACAACTAAACCTGTGCGTTGTTGAATTTCCGCAGCTTTACCTTGAGCAATTAATTGGCGACAATGAGCAGCAGTACGTCGATCTTGCCAGACGATCGCCTTATGCAACGGTTCGCCTGTAACCTTATCCCAAAGTAAACAAGTTTCGCGCTGCACAGTCAAACCAAGCGCAACTATTTGTTGAGGAGAAATACTCTTTTTGGCTAAAGCTTGTTGAATTACAGTACAAGTATCCTGCCAAATTTCTGTAGGGTCGTGTTCCAACCATCCAGGTTTAGGGTAATATTGCTTTAATTCTTGGTAAGCTTGGGTAACAAGATCGCCAGACGCATCGAAAACGATTGCACGGCTGCCTGTAGTACCGAGATCGAGAGCTAAAATATAATTTGTCATCGCTAGAAAAATTAGCGCTTGGTATTCTGGGATACTTAATAGCTTACAATCTCGTTACTTGCCGATCCATTTCTTTTTTTTAAGTGACTCAAAAAGTGATGTTATAATCTCTACCGTTAGAGAGATGAATTTTTGAGCAAAATGGATCGTCAAGACCCCAGAAAAGACACAAAAACCTTAATTTTGGTAGCCCTGATTACCAGTTCTTCTGTAGCGATCGGCTTTAATAATCTCAGATGGTTTTTGGGAAATGTATTGGTAGAAGGAAAACAAGTTTTAGAACAAATAGATCGTCAATAATTCAGGATAAATTCCGCGAAAGAAAGACATTTGCATCGAAAAAATATCTATCTAGCATTGCGTTCTTCCTGCGAAGGAATTTCATCTAGAGAAACTTGATTTTCTCTGTATCGCTTGACAAAATCGCGTCTAGATTTTAACCGAGAGTCACTTATTTCCGCAGATTGAAGAGAAAGAGAAGCCAAAAAAGACTTTGCTTGTTCTAATTCTGCATCATTATCAACTTCAATAATTAATCGCATCTGATACTTCCTCAGCATTTATTAGTTCAATTTTACCCTAAAGCAAAGTCTGTGTACTTGCGTACATGAGGAGCATGATATGCTAACACTATATCTTGCTTTGGAACACCCTTCTCAACTAATTGAGACGCGATCGCGTTTTCCGTTCCATCATATTGAACCCAGATTTTTCCCTCAATAATGTCAACGTGCAAAATACAGCCATAAATTCGCGTACTGCTGTTTTTCCACCCTAAGTTAACCAGTTGATAACGATCTCTCTCTCGGTCAAAAATAACCTGACTTTTAACTGGGTCATTCGGAGAGCGAAGTTTAGTTCTTTCGAGCAATAATTCTTGAATTAATTGGCGGTATAAATCTAATTTATCCATTGCACAATTTCCTCTTTGTCTGTACTGTAAACCAATAAAGGAATCTGGTTTCGACGCAGCACGGTTTGAATAAATGAATACTTGAAAAATCGTTTATAAATCTCTGATGGAATCGCTAGATACAAGCGTCTATCAGCTTCCTCTTCTTCTAAAGCAATCCGATAATTAATAAATTGACCAATAGCAGTATGAAACTCAGAAATAGTTGAAGGTGAGAGAAATGTTTTAATCTCTACGGCAATTTTATCACCATCTTTCGTTGCTGCAATTAATCTTTCTGCCCCTAGATCGATGTAAAAATCAACAAATCCTAAATCAATATGATACGGATCGTGAGTAATTGTCCACCCCTCATTCTCAAGTGCAGTTCTAACTAACTCGTGAAACGCATCTTTTGCACGCATAATCGTGAGTTATGGGACTTAAACTGTTTATGTCAATTTTATCGTGTATTGTCGTCCCGCCTCGATGCTGAGAGCAAGGGTAACAGAAATTTAGTCAAAACCGAATGGCGATCGCCGCGCTATACTAGAAAATTGTCAAGTAAATTTATCTTTAGTATATGTTTTGGGCTGATAAAATCGCAGCAGGTACGCAAGGCGAACAATTAGTTAATGATTCTAAGACTCCTTCTGGTAGAGTTCACGTAGGGTCTTTGCGGGGTGTAATTATCCACGATGTAATTTATCGTGCCTTGAAACGTGCTGACAAGCCCGTTAAATTTATGTATGGTGTGGATGACTACGATGCACTCGATACCGTACCCAAATATTTAGACCAAGCCAAGTTTTCTCCTTATCTCGGTTATCCTCTGTGTAATGTTCCTTCTCCCAATGATACTGCTAGCGATTACGCGAAGTATTTTATGGGTGAATTTCTCGAAGTTTTTGACTATTTGGGAGTTAAACCCGAAGAAGTTTATTATTTGCGGGATTTATATCGCAGTGGCAAACTGAATAAATATATCGATATTTTCCTGAATAATGCTCATTTAGTCCGCGAAGCTTATCTCGAAGTAAGTAAAGCCGAACGTCCGGATAATTGGTATCCTTTTCAAGTTATTTGCGAAAATTGTGGCAAAATTGCTACTACTGTGGTAACAGATTATCAGGATGGAGAAGTCTTTTATACTTGTCAGCCAGAAGCAACAAACTATGTAGATGGTTGCGGACATTCTGGTTGGATTTCTCCTTTTGATGGTAATGGTAAATTACCTTGGAAAGTTGAGTGGGTAGCGAAGTGGGAACTTGTGGGTGTAACTATTGAGTTAGCTGGAAAAGATCACTCGCAAAAAGGCGGTTCCAGGGATGTCGCTAATGCAATTTGTCGGAAAGTTTTACGGGAAAAGCCTCCTTTCCACGCACCTTATGAATTTATCTTAGTTGGGGGAACCAAGATGAGTTCTTCTAAAGGTGTGGGTTCGAGTGCGAAGGAAATTTCTGCTTTACTTCCGCCAGAATTATTGCGCTTTTTGATGTTACGAACTCAACCGAAAACGGTAATTAATTTTGAGCCAAATTACGAAACAATTACTCGTTTATTTCGCGACTATGACGCGCTCAATGATAAGTATAAAGCAGAGGTTGAGTCAGCCGCCGAGAAACCCGAAGAACTTAGTAAAGAATTTATGCCGCTAGTTTATTCGCAACTAGATGGTGAAGTCAAAACTTATCAAGCTTTTGATTTTAGTACGCTAATTTCTTTACTACAAATTCCCGGTTTAGATCTCAAAGAAGAAGTGGAAAAGCGCAGCGAAGCACCTTTAACTGACTCCGATTGGCAAATAATTAATCGTCGTATTGAAGTGGCGAAAAAGTGGCTAGAAGACTATGCTGATGAGGAAGAAAAGTTAGTTATTTATTGGGATTCTGTACCGGAAAAAACGCAAGAATTGAGCGAAGAACAAGTAAATTATTTGCAAAATTTGCAGGAGAATTTAGCAGGAACAAGTAATTGGGAAGCCGAAGAGTTACAAACTACTTTGTTCTCGACGGCTAAGGCTTTACCAATTAAACCAGGTAAGGCTTTTCCGGCGGTTTATTACTCGTTTTTAGGGAAAGAACGCGGTCCAAAAGCAGGCGGTTTGTTATCTTATTTGAATAAGGATTTTGTGTTGCAGCGTTTGCAGGATGTAGTTGCCATGAAAAAAAGTTAGAGCTATACTTAGGTTTGTTTCATTTTCTCTTAGAAATTGTTTAACCTAACCCCCCTACCCCCTTCCCTACGAGGGAAGGGGGAGTAATTAATTAATAATTTTCAACTCAAAATAATTATCAAAATGCTCCCCTCTCCTTGTCGGAGAGGGGTTGGGGGAGAGGTAATAATCAAATGTTTACAATATTAGAAATTGTCTAACCTAACCCCCCTACCCTACGAGGGAAGGGGGAGTAATTAATTAATAATTTTCAACTCAAAATAATTATCAAAATGCTCCCCTCTCCTTGTCGGAGAGGGGTTGGGGGAGAGGTGATAATCAAATGTTTACAATAATTGACCGCCTCGAAAACGCCAGCGAGGAAATAAAAGACGTATAATAGATTGGGAAGCAAGGAACACCCCTAACCAAACTAAGCTGTAATGAATAGTAAACCAAACTAAAGGTAAATCTTGCTTAATTCCTGGTAATCCAAATAATTTTACCAAACAAGCGACAAATATTGCTTCCCAAATTCCTGCTAAAAGTTGAAACGCTGCGGGCCAATCTCGATCCCAACGAAATTGCTGAATGTAATTATAAACTAAATCCCAAACTAAGCCAAATAGAGCGATATAGAGCAAGATCCGAAAAAAGATTGCGCCACTATCTGTGCCTGGTCCAATAATGCCAAAAGAGAAAGGTAAGGTGATTAAAACACCGACAGTTGCTAAAAGAAAGATGCGAGTTTGCCAGCGTCCGAAGAGGGTAGGGGTCATAAATTTGTCGTTGGTTTTAGTAGGATTAATTATTGACATCTTAGCCGCAAAAATTAGCTATTGCCTAGAGCCAGTTACCCACTAAAACAAAAGCCCCCCAAAAATAAGGTACAGAGAATTTTTCGTCTTGTAATACGGCTACTTGGGCGCGGCGGAGGGCTTCGGCTTTGGTGATTTCCGAGTTGGTTAATTCTTGGTAAAATCGAGTCATTAACTCAGTTGTGGCGAGGTCGCTGATTAACCACAAAGAGGCGAGGGTACTACGCGCCCCGGCTTTAACTGCTACTCCGGCTAGTCCTAATGCGGCGCGTTTGTCTCCGGCGGCGGTTTGACAAGCGCTGAGGACGAGTAGTTCTATGGGGGCAGAGTTAAGTCCTTCTTTACGAATAATTGTATCTAATTCGTTTGCGTTGATGCGATCGCTCCAGGTGAGAATAAAGGTATCTTCAGCTTGGGAACTAAATTGACCGTGGGTGGCGACGTGAACAACTGGAAAAGGAAGCGAGTCAATTATATCTTCAAAGTTGTCTTTGGTGAAAGATTGATTGAAGAGAAGTTGGTTTGGTGCGATCGCGTCAATTTTCTCTAATTCTAATTCTACCCCAGGTAATGCGGAAAATCCTTGACGAGCTTCGCTGAGTCCCGCCATAATAATTTTTACTTCTTGTCTTTGTAAAGGTTGAGGGTCGATTAGTTGTAAGCCTGGCGCGATCGCGATACTATATTTCTCAATTAAATATTGTTCGCTGTCGTGCATAACTGCCATGGGAATGTTACGCAAAACTCCATCTAAGACAAAGACTAAGGTTTTGATGTTGCTAGCCGCTAATTCTGTTTCGATGGGGCGAATTAGCCAGTTATAAACTTCTTGGGATAGTTGTAAAGCAAATCTGTTTTGACGTTTGAAAATTGTGTCGCGTAATTCAAGAACTTGATTTTCTAGTTCGTTTTGGGGTAAAAATGTGGCGTAGTGACGCAAAGGTTTTCCGGGCAAGGCGACAATTACTTCTAGGCGATCGGGTAAAATAATTGTGGAGAAAACTGCTGCGGTGGGGTCAATTTGGTCGATTTCTTTGGCTACGGTTTCACGGGTATTGACGCAATTGTCTTGGAAAAAGTTATTTAATTCTGCTAGTCGGTGAGATTCAATAATTTTTCTCGCTTGAATGATATCTGCTTGAGTTACATTTGCTTCTGGTTGTAATAATAAGTCTACCAGTTGACGATACACTGGTTCGACTCTTTCTTGGAAGTCAAATCTCGCTTCTGTACTAATATTAACTAGATCGATACCTAAAGAATCAAGGATTTTTACTGCTTCTGAGATAGACGCGATCGCAGCTTTTCGATCTCCTTTGGCTTTTTGAATTCTTCCTAGTTGCCATAAATATTGATAAGTTATATCTGTGGCACCGAATGCTGGTGCAATATTTAAGGCTTGGAGAGTAATTGTTTCTGCTCGATCTAGTTGCTGGGTTATTTCGTAAATTTTACCAATCTCTCCAATTGCATATGCTTCTCCTCGTTTGTCTCCTATTTTTCTCGCAATTTCTGCGGCTTTTTGGAGGATTAATTCTATTTCTTGAGGGTTTTTTGAGCGCGTTCTTTGTTGAAGTTTTTCTAAGTTTCTGGCAAAATTAATTCTCGCTTGAACTGCTATTTTTGTTGGTTTCAAGGCTTCAATTTCTTGTTGAATTAAGGTGACGATCTCTTCAGCTTTGGCATATCTTTCTAGTTCGATAAAGACATTAAATTTGTTGAGGTGTGCCTTGATTTTTGTGTTCGGCGAGCTTGATAATTCTTGCCCTTGCTGATAGTATTCTAAAGCTTTGTTGAGTCTTGATTCGATCCAAGTTCCATCGGCTTTTTTCGCAAATGCTCTTTCGGCGTTACCCAAACTGAGATAAATTGTGCCAAGATCTGCTAAATCAGGAAACTGCGAATTTAGTCGCAAACTTTCTTGGTAAATAGTTTCCGATAGCTCTAAATTTCCGACTACTTTGAGTAAAAGATCGCCGAGTTTATGTAGTCCAATAATTTTGGTTTGAGGATCGGGATAATTGCCGATGATTTTCAGCAATTCTTGAGCAAAATCAACTAATTCTTCAGAAGTTAACTCATTGAGAGAGTCACATTCAATAATTTCTAAGTTTAAAGATTTGCCCAAAGTAGTAATATCGATGTCGAAAGCAGAAAATAAAGTGTCACAAGCGCGAGGATATAGTCCTAAGTTTTGTAGGGCTTGGGACTGATTTATTTTACTTTTTGACTCGCCAATTTTATGCTCGATTTGATGATATAATTGAGCCGATTTTTGCCAAGTTTCTAAAGCATTTTCTCCTTGTCCGATCGCTAGCTGTAAATCGCCTTGAATGTCGAGAGTTTGGGCTAAGATAATCTCGCGGCTCTTGTCTTGGGGTTGATTTTGTAATAAACTAAGACTGGTTGCTAAATTGGTCTGTGCTGAGGAGATTTCGCCTAGTTCTTTGTAGGTGGCAGCGAGATTGCTTAATGCCGCAGCTTGATTCAAGACATCTCCTTGCCGTGCAAATTCCTCTGCTGCTTGCTGTAAAACCCCGACTGCGGCTGGAAAATTTCGCTCTTGTAACAAGGTTTTCGCTCGGTCGATTAGCTGGTATGCTGTTACTTGAGCTTGAGAAATGGCGATCGCCGAATTTTTGACTTGAGCAACTACAGGTTGTATCCCCACCGCTAAGATAAACAAGCAGACTAACAAGATTAACTTCGGTTTGTAGTTGAAGAATTTCCGCTTTCGCATACCATATTTACTCTCAAAAGTCAAGGTTTTCGCTCGCCCAATAGCTGAAAAATTTGTCAGGAAAGGTGGTCGGCGATCGTAGCGCGCTCAAGTAATATTTCACTCCCAATTAATAACATTTTACCTCTAATTTGTGACCTTAAATCTCCAATTAATAACCAATCATTTCCGTAAAATTTTACCTTTAATTAACAAAAAATCAGCTCTTATTCCTGACACAAAGCAGGATTAACTAAATGACGCTGAATTGGCGTTGTCGTAGGATCGTAAGCAACTAAAACCACCTCACCTTTGTCATTAACCACCCAACCTCGCGCAGGCGTTTTTCGGGTTGGAGAAGAAACACTAACATTCTCTTCCTCTTCAACAATTGTGGCACGACTAGGAGCCACAGGATCGATAAAACCCGTAGTAATATTTTCTGCTTCCAAAACTTGATTGGGATTAGTGGGTAAACCACCCCTCCCGGTAACAACAAACTCACTTCCCTCACCTTGTTGACAAGCATTAGTAGCCACTTCTTGATTAGGATCTACTTCTTGAGATTGCACGATTTCAAATGATTCATCATCAAGATCGGTATCAATTTGTAAATCACCGCTAGCATTAATCGTGCTATCTGGAGACTGAAAAACAAATAAATCGTCACCATTGAGAGGACTAATCACGATGTTACTACCACCTTGAGTAGCAACAGCATCAGTAATAATACTACTAGCTTCTAGTAAAACCAAAGTTTCAGTATTAATAGTAATATTACCTTCAAGACTAACATTACCAGCACTACCACCGATCGCCGAAATCGTACTACCATTGCGTAAGCGAATATCTGGCGAAGAAACAGTAATATTACCACCTTTACCTAACTCTGAAGCAGCCAAAAATGCACCTTCATCCAAGAGTAAACTGTCCGTAGCGGTAACATTAATACTACCAGGATTTCCCGTACCTTGCCCGATAACACTAATCTGCGAATTAGAGCGAACAGTCAAAACTTCAGTTTGGATATTAACATCACCTGCATCACCAGAAGCGAAAGTAGCACCAACAATCAAAGCTTCCTCAAACAGTGACAAACTTTCAGTTTCCAGACGAATATCACCAGCCGCACCAATTCCGGAAGTAGTTGCCGTAATTTGAGCGCGATCGCCGATAATCAACCTAGGTGTAGACACGAAAATACTTCCGGCATCGCCAATATCTTCCGTTGTCACCGTTAAACTACTAGGATAAACGCCATTTGCCGAAGTCCCCAGAATTTCCACCGACTCCGAAGCAATGACATTGACAGTACCCCCTTCCACTGGAAAAACATCTCCTGGTATAGCTTCATCAACAATAGTATCGACACTTGCTCCAACGGCTGCACCATCACGAATAACCAAGCGTCGAGTTTCAATACTCACCCTTCCCGCATCTCCTGTACTCGAAGTTGCTGCAACCAAACCAGTATAAGTTTGTTCGTCGGCTGAAGTCCCGATTAATTCCACCAAATCCGCAGCCCGAACTTGAATATTTCCTCCTTTTCCGTTACTTTCGGTACTAACTTCGACTCGTGCGCCATTTCGCAGCAATAATTGTCTAGTGTCAATCGTGACATTACCAGCATCACCAGTCGCAAAAGCCCCCGCATTAATCTTACCTCCCTCATTGAGATCGACTGTTTCCGCTTGAGTTATAGAGATCGATCCTCCTGTACCATTACTGCGAGTTTCTGCCAAAATAGAAGCTTGGTCTTGCAAAGTTAACAAGTCAGTTTGAATAATGACATTACCAGCATTACCAAAATCAGTAGTCGCCTCAATTTCGTTATTAGTGAGAGTTGGTTCAGTTTGAGAAGAACTAGCTAAAATGTTGGGAACGCTGAGTTGTAGTCTTCCCGCCCCATTGATAACAACAATTTCTCCTTCTGCATTAGTAGAATTTTCCACCAAAGCTAAAGCTTGTGCCTCAATATCTAAACTATTAGTAGCGATCGCGTTATCAATTGCTTCTTCCAGCATCCCGCTTTCCAGATTCTCATTAGCGGTTTCGGGAGGAGTTTGGGAAGTAATAGCTTGAATCAAAGCGCCGTCGGATAGGAAAACGCGATCGCCTCTAATCCTCACATCTCCGGCATCTCCAGCGCCAGAAGTACCCGCCCCTAAACTACTCTCACCCCTCATTTCTACGACATCAGCTAGTATTTCCAAAGTACCAGCATTGCCGATCCCCATTGTGGCAATTCCGATCGATGCTTGATCTTCAGCCAGGAAATTTTCAGTTTCAATGTTGAGATTACCACCAGTACCTAAACCTTGAGTTCCAGCAACAATATAACTCGAACCACTCAGAATCAGATCCTCACTAGCATTTACTGCTAAAGTTCCTCCATTACCGTTACCGAAGGAACCAATCACGATAAACGCATCATCTTGCAGCAAAAAACGCTCAGTGGCAATCTTGGCATTAC
Organism: Oscillatoria salina IIICB1; assembly: GCF_020144665.1. NCBI lineage: Bacteria > Bacillati > Cyanobacteriota > Cyanophyceae > Oscillatoriales > Oscillatoriaceae > Oscillatoria > Oscillatoria salina. The sequence continues at coordinate 65,195 of NZ_JAAHBQ010000008.1, forward strand.
CTGCATTTCCATCGCCAAAAGTTCCCGTGAGAATACTACTGCTGTCAGTAAGTTGCACCAACTGAGATGCTTGGATGTCCAAAGTACCACCATTACCTTCAGCAATAGTTCCTACAGTTAAGGAAGCGCGATCGCCTAAAATTAACTCGTTTGTTTCAATATTTACATTACCTGCTGTACCTTGACCTTCCGTTGCCGTACTCAGCCCACTCGAACCAGTTAATTCGATTAAATCCGTAGCAAGTATTTCCAGAGTACCACCATTACCTACACCTTCCGTTGCCGCCGTTATCGAGGCTTTATCTTGTAGCAGTAACTGTCTGGTTGCGAGTGAAATATTGCCTCCATCACCCTCAGCCGTCGTCGCTGCAACGAGATTCGCATTACCGCTAAGGGTGACTGTCTCTGCTTCAACAGACAAAGTTCCGGCATTACCACTATCTAATGTAGCAGTAGCGATCGATGCCTCATCGCTCATTTGTAACTGTTGCGTGGTAATGGTTACATTCCCAGCATTACCTTGACCAAATGTTCCTGCTGTGACACCAGCATCGCCACTCATTTCTATATTTTCAGCAGTTATTACCAACGATCCTGCATCGCCAGATCCTAATGTTCCTACCAGAATTTCTGCTAAATCGCTCATTTGCAACTGTTCGGTTTGGATTTTGACGTTCCCGCCATTTCCTGAATTGACTAGCGCGAAACTTCCTGCCCCTAGGCTAGCATTATCAGTAAGTACAATTGTTTGAGCGTTAATTTCTAGGGTTCCGCCATTACCTTCTCCCTGAGTAGCAGTAATAATTTGGGACGCATCTGCCATTTGTAATTGTCCAGTTTCGATAGTTATATCTCCGGCTTCACCACTAGCTAACGCGATCGTAGTTAATATTGAATTGCTGTTTATTGCTAGCAAATCGGCGGTAATTTGAATCTTACCTGCATTGCCTTCACTTAAAGAAATAACTCCTACCGCCGCATCATCAATAATTTGTAATTGTCCAGTCTCAATCTGTACATCTCCAGCATTTCCCGTCCCTAATGTTGCCGCCGCGATCGTCGTAGGTAATTCTTCATCTTGCCCATTACTTCTAATTTCAACTAATTCGGAAGTTTTGATGATAATATCGCCTCCCGAGTTAGCCCCCAAAGTAGTAGCTTGAATCTCAGAAAGTTCTCGCGCTAACAAATTTCTACCAACTATTTGAATGTCACCGCCACCTTCACCGCTAGCAAAAACTCCTGACTCTTGTAATAGTTGAATATCCCGGAAATCACTAATTTCTTCATAGCCGAGAGTAAAGCCATTAGCTGTGGAAATTAAGCTGACAAAACCTTCCCCAACGCTACCTAGTTCAATATTTCCTGCTTCGGCTTTTAAGAGTCCGCTTGTTAAGGTAATTTCGCCACCAATTAAGCCTAAACTTCTACCTTGTTCTACTTGCAAACCTTGAGAATTATTTAACAATGCTTGTTGAAAGTTGAGTTCGTTTTCTCGCTCGCTTAAACTTTCATCAAATTCCGGGCGATTAATTCCTGTTCCCTGGACAATAATAGTTCCTGGATTGTCGCGAAATCGCAAACCAATGGGCATATTAACTGTTAATAAAGGTGGGGCTTCGGGGTTACTCGCGCTAAATTCAAAGTCATTATTAAAGACTAAACTATCGGCTGTGGAAGCGAAAAATGAACCTCGCAAATCTAATCTCGCGTTCGGTCCAAAAATAATTCCGTTTGGATTAATTAAAAATAAGTTAGCATTACCTAAAACGCCTAATGTCCCGAAAATATTAGAAACATTGTTACCTGTGACGCGATTAAAAATATTTTCAATATTAGCTGGATTTGAGAAGTAAACCCCGCGTCCTTGATTAATGTTAAATTCTTGAAAACTATGGAAAAGATTTGTCCCGCGTGTAGCACCACCGTCGATGATGTCGCTGGGAATGCCGTTAATATTATCGGGGGTGACGGTAGAATTTTCTTCACCGAGGCTGCGATCGGGAATTAACTGGGCTATTGCTAAATTTCCATAACATAAAATGGTGTAATTAGCAAGAGTTAAAAGTGAAAAAATGAGTTTTTTATTCTTGAGAAGAGGAAAATTTAACTTTTGACGCAGCATAGAGTTTGTTTTCCAGTGAAGATATCTCGCTCTTACCAAGATAGTTTAAACTAAAACGAAATCTTGAGTTTGCTAAGAAAATTAAACTTTTAATTTTTATCAGCAAAATCCGCTAATTTGTCTGAAATTAGCGGATTTTGAAGGTAATTTAGTTTAATCTCAGAGAGGAATTTTTACTGACCTGCCCCGGAAGTAGAGTTAGTGGTAGAATTTGTTCCTGGTGAAGTAGTATTGGTGTTTTCAGTGGAATCAGTTTCCAGTTCGCTACTATCTTGAGGAGGATTTGTCGTCGTATTTCCTGTGGAAGAATCAGTGGGATTACCAGTGCTGCGAGTTGAAGGAAAATTAGCAGCAGGAGTATCTTCAGTCGCACCAGAATTAGTGTTATTAGATGGAGTTTCTGGTTGAGGAGTTACTTGAATCGTAGTATTATTTTCTTGTACGCTTGGTTGAGTTGATTCTGGGTTAGGATTAGGAGCAGTAGTTTCTGATTCAGTCGGATCATTTTCCTCAACAGGAACTGGAACTACATCAGTAACCGTTTCTCTAGTTCTTTCGATAATCGTAGTTTGACCGTCAGGTTGTCGATCTTCTTGAATAATGGTAGTATCGGGTTGTCGATCTTCCTCGATAATAGTTGTTTGATTTTCTGGTTGTAACTCTTCAGTTTCCGTAGGAGCGATCGCATCTGGAGTAGATTCTAATTCTGGTTCTCTATCATTGAACAAGAAAGCCAAACCTACTGCTAATGCTACCAAAGAAGTTGCCAAAATACCAATTAACAAACCACGAGCCGCGTTATCATTATCTCGTACAGTTTGGTTTCTTCTTTCCCGACGATGTTCAACAGCTTGACCATGAACATATCCACTTTCGTAGGAAGCAGCCTTTTCGGGGTCGCTAGTGGGATTAGTATTAACTTCTATATTAGGGTCATTCCCTAAACGAGTTGTTGGTCTATGATTAGGATTAGTCTGGTTTTCAGTGTTACGCATGATTATTCCTAGAATTCAAAAAATGTTGAAAAAACGAGCAAATTTATCTATTTGTACTAGACAAGAGATATTGATTTGCGTTTGTGATTAGAATTTGCTATCCAACAACCCTACTATCTCCTTTTAACAAGCGAAAGTCACTCTATCTAAAAAAGGATTATTTTCTACCTCTTAAGAATGACTTGTCAAAGCTAATGGGAAAAATTTTCTTGAGAGATTAAGACAAATTGCCAGCAAAAAGCCCGCGTTTGCGGGCAAAATTACTATTAACAAAAAACAGTTCAACAAGGCGGTTTATTTCCTACCCACTTTAACCACTGTCCGAAAGAACGAAAGAGATTTAACCGCTTTAAACCAGGCGATCGCACTGAGGCGAGACGATCTACGACTCGTAAAGCGGTATACTGCAAACCGAGGAAACTATCCACAGCAGCATAAGGTCCACCGAGAGTAATTGCACCAGCCGCAAACATTCTACCTCGATTGGTACGCATTCCTTCCAACTCAAAATCGTTACTAACAGCCAAGCGATTTTGGTTATTCAAAGGTAAATTGTAGTGAGTAACTAAATCGTTAAGCAAAGGGCTAGCCTTGACATCGGCATCTAAACCAGTAGCATCGATAATAAAGTCAGCCTTGATGCGCGTTTCTCCTTTATAATGCTTCTCGCTGATATAAGTAATCACCCCATCAGCTTCTTTTTCCACTCGCTGAACTTCGCCGAACTCAATCCGATACCAACCTTCTTTCATGCCATCATTGACAATACGCCGCCAGTCTTTTCTATCCGCAGTCGTAGTTCCCCCCCAATCGTTAATTAAACTTTTCCGTTTCGTGGGGTCAGATTTTTCCAATTCTACACGCAAATCCCCTCCCCAACAAGCTTTGGGCCAATTGAAAGGCTGAAATTCGATATGATGTTCGACAAAACGCTGGGCGTTTTTGTACTTATTACCTTCAGGTTTTGGCGATCGCATCAAGTTGATCGACCGAATATTCGGATTGCTTTGTCTTGCTTGATAAATTCGTTGAATAATCCGAGAAGCAACAATTCCCCGTCCTCTAATTAAAACCGTTCCACCTTGTTTTTGCAAATGTTCGTAAACATGGTCGTGGTTTTCGTAAGCATTAACTACCGATTGAAAATCCTTAGTTTTCTCTCGATAAGCTTGTAAGTCAGGAAGAAACTTAATCGCGGGATAACCTGTTGCGAGATAAACATAACGGGCGACAATAAAAGCATGATTTCGTCCCGCCGTAGTTGTACTCGAATAAGCAACAGCATAACGTCCGTCGGTAGTATGGCGAATAGATCTCGCGCTACCATAGCGAAACATTTGTCCCCAACCAATTCTATTTTCTTCGCGATCGATCGAATCAAAGACATTTCCCGCGCGAGGTGTATACGTTTGGGCGAAAGTTGGTTCAGCAAATACTTGCCACAAATAGCCCAAAGCATTGCCAATCTTACCTTTAGTCAAATCGTGCCATGCTTCGCGCCAAGCGTAACTCGGCCAACCCCAAATATTATCAGGACAAGAATCGGAATTCGATCGCAGTCTTTCATGTAAGGGAATTTGCGAATTCAGGCACAATTGTTTATAGCGTCCATAAGGTTTCGCATCTACCCCCAAAGCAACGATTTGTTCCCTTTTTACCCCAAAAATACGCAGCAAATCTGCCCAAATAAAGCTACCTAACCCTGCACCAATAGTTAAATAATCTACTTCATCGACTCGTAAACCCGTAGCGTGTAAATCTTGGACATCTACTTGTGATTGTTGAAATACGGGGGGCGGAAAACTACCGCTTGCAGAAGCTACTGGTTGAGGTGGTGGTTGACTGGGATCGGGAATTTGGGTGTTGGGATTAAAGTAAATTTGGGAATTACTTGTCGGGGCTACTACTGTACTAGCACTAGCACCAAAAGTGAGAGTAATTTGGTATGGTCCGAGTTGCAGTGTGTCTCCACTAGCCAGATTAGCTTTAGTTTGGCGCTGACCGTTGACATAAGTTCCGTTACTGCTATTTTGGTCAGTAATGACTAAATTGCCGTTTTCGCGGTCAATAAGGGCGTGGTAGCGAGAAACTTCCAAACTGTCGAGGACAATGCGAGTAACGCGGCTACCTCCCATTTCCCCAGGCATTTGCTGAAATTCTCGTCCCAAGGCGATCGGTAAATTTAATGTCGGTTGACGAATCTCGCCTGTTCCGGGATCTTCCCAACTTAATTTAATTTGTCCTTGATTCATCTTAGTTTAGGGGGTTTTGGCGAAGTTAAGTTATAAAAATACGCTAACCTCGGTGGTTGACAATTTGCCAAAAATATGAAGAAAAATTGTCAGGTTTTAATGTCGGGACGTTACCGGAAACGTCTCTGGTTCGGAGCTTGAGTCAATTTTCTTCAGGTATAATCAAGACACTGACTGCTCCTGCTAGAGAAGTACCGCACCACTTACAGCCAAAATCGATATTTTCGTATGGGGAAGTGCGATGACAACAGGGACATTGCAACTCATATTTAGGTTTAGCTTGCTGATTGACTGGTGTAGGATTGGGGGCTGTGCTAGCTTTTCCTACTTCCGCTTGCTGATTAACTGGTGTGGGATTGGGGGCTGTGCTAGCTTTTTCCGCTTCCGCTTGATGATTGATGTTTGCGGGGTTGGGAGGTACAACAATAGTTGCGGGAATTTTACTAACAATATTAGTTACAGTGAGTAAAGTTTGCCCTAAATGAATATTGCTACCTTGCTTTAATGGTGCAACTCCTCGATCGATTCTTTTTCCGTCTACCACAGGTGGGTTAGTATCGCGCAGGTTACGCAACATAAATTGATTTTGTTGAGAATCGAAAAAGATTTCCACGTGCAACCCAGAGACGGTAGGATGAGTAAGATGTAAGTCGCAGCGTGCGGGATCTCGTCCGAGGCGAACAGTTCCCGGATTTTTGCTTTGCTGGGTTTCGCTAATTGTCTCAATTTTTTTCTCGCTATCTTCCATCCATTCTAAAGTTAGTTCTGGCATAGTTTTTAATCTCTCTGCTGGCTGTAAAATTACTCAAGTTAGTTTAGTTCAGTAGTTAAATTAGGTTGAGGTTGAGATGATATGCACTTTGGGTTTCTGGTAATTATCTATTTTCTCTCTTAAATCTTTGTTTCACTAAAAGTACATGACGGTTGACTAAACTGTCTGTAGATCTTGTTTCCCGAATTAAATATAAATATAAGAATGACGAACACGAAAAATAAGAGTTTTTCTACTCAGCTATTTGTCTATCTTTCTGGGTTTTACTCGACACATCCGGGTATCTATCTCAGTATCATTTAACAGTTAACAGTTAGCACGTATCCGCATTTACCAGTTATCCACTTATCCTCCTTGTCTCCCTCCTCCTCTCCCTCTTCCCAATTCCTAGTCCCAATTAAGATATAATTCGACTGGAGGCGAGTCGATCTGCTCTGCGAGTTGTTTCTGGTAAGCGATATTTGGGAGTACAGCGCAAAACATAATTAATCGCTGTGGGCAGACTGATTCGATGTCCGCTAGAAATGTAAAGTGGTTTAACATTAGTACGCGATCGCAAAACTGCGCCTACGGTTTCTCCTTTATAAACTAAAGGTCGCCAATTGCCTTTTTCAGTTGGTAATTCTTCATGTTTCCCAACTAATAAGGATTTTGCCACCCCGATTGTCGGTAAATCGATAATTACCCCCAAATGACAAGCTAACCCAAACTTCCGGGGATGGGCAATTCCTTGACCGTCACATAAAATTAAATCGGGAGTAACTGTTAATTTTTCTAAGGCTGCTAACAGAGCGGGAATTTCGCGAAAAGAAAGGAAACCGGGAATATAAGGAAAAGTCGTCGGGCGTCGCGCGATCGCCTTTTCCACTTCTGTCAATTCCGGAAACGTCAAAACTACTGCGGCGGCTTTCGTTACTGCATAATTATCTTCAAAACCCACATCAACCCCAGCTACATACTTCACCTCTCCCAAGCGATCTTCAGTAACTACCTGAGAAACCAATTTTAACTGGATTTCTGTCGCTTCTTCGGCGGTGAGGGACCAAGGGTGAGTTTGATTTATTTTCATTTTTTTTTGTCGCCGCTTTCTCTTTCACTGTCACTATTCTTCGTCTAAAATTAAATCGAGGAGAAACGCGATCGCGCTAATAACTGTTTTTTCTTTCTAAGTACCAATTTTACCATCAGGTAAAGTTGCACCTCGCAAATAAGCTCCCACTAAATTAGCACCACTCATTTCCGCCCGAATTAAATTCGCATTACTTAAAATTGCTTCACTCAAATTTGTCCGCGCCAAATAAGCTTCAACTAATTCTGCTTCACTTAAATTAGCTCGACTCAAATTAGCCCGACTTAAATCTGCCCGATTCATCCGCGTAAAACATAAATTTGCTCCACTTAAATTGGCTTTATTAAAATTAACATCAGGCATCACCGCACTGTGCAAATTTACTCCACTCAAATCGGCTTCAATCGCTCTAGCTCTTTCTAATTTTACCTTCGCTAAATTCGCACCCTGTAAATTAGTACCCACCAAATTAGCTTCTGTTAAAAAGGCTCCTTTTAAGTCTGCACCACTCAGGTTAGCTTCTCGCAAATCTGCACCTCGAAAATTTACCTCGCGCAAATTCGCCCCACTCAGATTGACTTTTGCTAAATCTGCTCCTTGAAAATCCGAACCTTGTAAATCAGCTTTGTGTAAAATTGCACCTCGTAAATTAGCTAAATAAATTCTTTTTTCTTCCCGTAAATTAGCACCCCTTAAACAAGCTCCTGTCAAGTTAGCACCACTTAAATCTGCACCCCGTAAATCTGCTAACATTAGATTAGCATCCAGTAAATTAGCTAAGGTAAGATCTGCATTCCGCAAGTCAGCACCTTGTAAACTAGCACCATGCAAATCCGCATTATGAAAATTTGCTCCCGTCAGCCAAGCTTGATTTAAATTAGCACCACCTAACTTAGTCCCCACAAAGTTAACTTTCTTCAAATTTGCTCGACTTAAATATGCAAAAATCAACGTTGCACCGTGCAAATCTGCCCCATTAAGAATAATCCCGATTAAGTCAGCAGCATAGAGATTTGCACCGCTCAGATTTACGCCGCTAAATTTGGTTTCTCCTGCTGCATATAAATCAATAATTTCTTGTCCATCCATAGTTTTTACTCAAATCAATAAGCATAAAATGGTTTAATTAATTGCATAATCGCCCCTGCTGCTTGACTATTTTCCTCAGTTTCGGGTAAACTTTCGGCTGTGCTGGATAATTTTGATTCTAGTTCTTCAAGTGTGGCACAACTAGAAAATAAATTGTCAAGTAATTCATCTAATTCGTGTCCTTTGAGTAAACTCCAGTCGTGTTCGCTATAATCAAATTCGCGATGCAAGATAGAAAATACTAAAATCTTTACTCGCAACGGATTAGTATAGTTCATTATTTGCCGTCGTAATTCAAAGGTATCGTAGCTAATTTGCGCTGTCGAGCGAGTTAAGGTTTCTGGTTGAGTAAAGTTATTATTTAAGCTAGATTCTGCGGTATTGATTACGAAACTTTCGTCTTCTCCTGCTGATTCTAAGGTGAATTCTGGTAATTTTTCCTCAGCAACAATTTCTCTTGTTGTTTTACCAGCAACAATTCCAGTTGATTCGGCGCCAACAACAATTCCAGTTGAGTCTTCATCAGTTTCAGTTAAAGAATTTTCTTGGGTTTCTTTAACTTCGGTGATTTCTTCACCTTGCTCATATAAAGGTTTTATTTTGTTAATAATTGTTTGGGCTACTTCTGTATAAATTTCTTTACGGTTAAGACTTTGAACAATTTGAAAAAGAGCAGTATTTAATTGATTTAAATTTGGATAAGCTGTTTGTAATTCAGTTAGTAAGCTGGGATAGCTTAAACTTTCAATTACCTTTAAATCATTTTCCCAACGGCATTTACAAAGAGCAAAAATTAATTTTTTGATTCGAGCTGAATTTTTGTCTGTTTCTAAATTCACAGCCATTTGGTTATAGGGAGATTCAGCTTTTTTTTGGGGGAGACTAGCAACTAATTGGGTAGTTTCTGTTTTTTCATTGTATAACAAACTTAATTTGTTAATAATTGTTTTGCCAACGAAGGAATATACTCCTTGTCTATTTAAACTTTGCACGATTTCATAAACAGCACTGCTTAAATCATCCAAAGTTGGATAAGTTTGCAAAATATTTTTTACTAAATTTTGCAAGGGATAATTTTCGATTGTTTCTAAATTATTTTCCCATTTGCTCGTGCAGAGAGAATAAATTAATTTTTTGATTCGAGTTGCATTTTCATCTTGTTCTAAATCAAGAACGATTCGATCGAGGAGAGATAATAGAGCCATCTTCAAATTTTGAGTTAATACTCTTGTTTATAATAAATGATTTCAATCTTTACTAACCACTGGTAGCTAGTTGATTTTTGCACTATTACTAATCTTGGTGCTATATATCACAAAAAGTTATTTTTGTCAAGAGAATTAGTGTATTCGGGATTGGGAGACTTGGAAGAGGGGGAGGATAAACTGCTTGCTAACAGCGATTTTTGGTCACTGATTAGACAATCGATCGATTTTCTTAGCTAACTCTGGAAGTTGAGTTTCTTTTTGTCCGAGCGATCGCGAGTAAAAACCGATAAGATCGATAGGAGTAGCGATCGCGTCAAGCCAGCTATTTTTTTTGGCGATCGCACCAAAGCTAGCAACAGGTAATTCTTTCAATAACCATCTACCCAAACGATAAATTATTTCTTTGTTAGTCGCTTCGCGCATCAAATCTACCCCATACAATTCATGGAGGTAGCGGTTAGATTTCCCATAACGCCGCCATTGACTGCGTAATTCGCGTAAATTTGACCGATGACGATGGCGAATAATTGCTTTCGCGGCAAATTCTAACTTCCAGTCTGTAGACTGCAAAATTCGCCAACAAATATCCGCATCACCACCAGTTATCATGTAGGGACGAAATAAACCAACTTCAGTAAAAGCTTCTCGCCTAATAGCTAAATTAGCAGTTTGCCCGTAAGGACAAAAAGGATGTTCTAAAGTAAATTTTTGCGACAACACGCTTTTTTGTTCGGCGTATTTTTCTAAAAGAGTTGTCCCTGGTAAACCAACAATTTCCCCAACGACTAAACCGACTTCAGAGTTAGCAAAAGGTTCGACTAACAACTGTAACCAATCGGGTATTGGGCGACAATCAGCATCAGTAAAAGCCAAAATTTCGCTTATAGCTGCTTTAATACCAGTATTTCTAGCCGCATAGGAACTTTGAATTTCCTTTTCAGTCAAAGAGCGAATCGTTAGACCTCGATTAGCCGCATCCTCAGCCGCAGCTTGGAGAAGATCGGCAGTGCGATCGCTACTGTTATTATCCACTAGCAGATACTCAACTTGTTCGGCGGGATAGGTTTGCGCTAACAAACAACTAACTAAGTCTGGCAAATCTTTCTCGCCGTTGTAAATTGGTACTATTACCGAGACTGAAGGTAATTTTTTCATAGGAGATTGGGGATTAGGGATTAGGGATTGGAGATTAGGGATTGGGAGACAAGGAGGAGGGGGAAGAGGGGGGAGACAAGGAGGAATTGGGAGATAAACTGAGAACTATTTACTGATAACTGAATTCCTAGTCCCCAATCACCAGTCACCAGTCACCTCCTCCCCAGTCCCCAGTCACCTCCTCCCCAATCACCTCCTCCCCAATCACCCACCTCGTTGATGGAGAATAAATTCAGCGATCGCCAAATCTACAGGTGTAGTTACTTTCAAGTTTGTCTCTTCTCCCTCAACGACTTTGACAGGGAAACCGCATTTTTCTAATAAAGCCGCGTCATCTGTCACTTTCCAGCCAGAATTTTTTCCTTGTTGATGACATTGCTTTAACAGTGGGACATCAAAGCCTTGGGGAGTTTGTGCAGCCCATAAATTTTGGCGATCGGGGGTACTTTGAATTACTTTAGCTCGATCTACAACTTTAATCGTATCTTTCACAGGTACAGCCGCAATTAAACCCTGACAAGTGAATAAAGCTTCCCCACAGCGATCGAATAACTCTGGTGTTACCAAACATCTTGCCCCATCATGGATTAAAACTCTTTCGGCATCGGTTGGCAAAGCTTGTAAGCCGTTATAAACTGATTCTTGTCGAGTATCCCCTCCCTGAATCAATTTCACCGGCTTAGTCAGATTAACTTGAGCAATAATTGTCTGGAAGTCGGGAAAATCGATTTTTTGCCCCATAATACCGATCCAGCTAATTTGACGAGAAGCCTCAGCAGCTTCTAAAGTCCAAGCCAGTAAAGGTTTACCGAGTAAACTCAATAAAAGTTTATTGCGATCGCTGCCCATGCGTCGTCCCATTCCGGCTGCGGGAATTAATAAATACATTGTCGAATTTAAGATATTATTCAATCGTTTTGGATCTGTGTTCCCTTAAAATTGTATGGGCGGGCGCGTACCGAATCTAATCAATTACCATCTTTTTTGTACTAAACCCGTTCAAAATACGTCAGTTCTATTAATTGAAATGCGAATACTAGCCCTTGTTCCTGGCGGAATTGGCGATCAAATTCTGTTCTTCCCAACTTTAGAAGACTTGAAGCGGCAATATCCGAAAGCCGCGATCGATGTTATGGTAGAGCCGCGATCGAAATCGGCTTACCGCGTTTGTCAATACGTCGATGAAGTTCTCGTCTTCGATTTTAAAGACCGTAATGGTTTAGCAGATTATCTCAATTTGTTGGGTATTATCCGCGATCGCGAGTACGATATTGCTCTTTCTTTGGGCCGTCGTTGGACGGTAGGATTATTACTCTGGCTCAATGGGATTCCGGTACGAGTTGGCTACAAAACCGATCGCTCTTGGTTCCTCAACCGTGCGGTACCACTCAAAACTGAGCAATATGCTGCCCATATGTACCACGATCTTTTACAAGGTCTGGGTATCCAAACTACTTGTCCGGAACTTAAAATCAATGTACCTAAATCAGATATCGATTGGGCAGAAGCAGAACAAAAACGCCTCGAAGTTAAAGATAGTGGCTATATCTTAATTCATGGTGGTTCTAGCTCTATGGCTCAAGCGAAAGGCATTGATAAAGTTTATCCGGTGCAAAAGTGGCAGCAAATTATTGGAGATCTTCAACAAAAACAGCCTGAGTTACCCGTCGTTTTGCTACAAGGTCCGGAAGATAGTCAATTTGTGGCAATGATGATGCAGGCTTGCGATAATCTCGTTGTGACAATGCCTCCAGATATCGGGAAGTCAGCAGCGACGATCGCTGGTGCTAATCTAATGTTATGTACTGATAGTGCGCCTATGCACTTAGCTGTCGCTGTTGGTACTTATACGATCGCTTTATTCGGTCCGACGGAAGCGAAAAAATTGCTTCCCCCAGATAGTGAAACTGCGATCGCTATCCAGTCTCCTAGTCGCTGGATTGCTGATATCGAACCGGAAACCGTTCTCGAACAAATTTGGCGTGGCTAAAAGAGCAGTTTTTCTCGATCGCGATGGTGTCCTCAATGTTGAAGCGGGTTATATCCGTAATGTTGAGGACTTACATCTCATTCCTGGCGCAGCCGAAGCTGTCCGCCAATTGAATAATTTGGGTATCTTCTGCTGTCTGATTTCTAATCAGTCTGGACCTGCACGAGGATATTATCCACTTTCTCATGTAGAAGCACTTCACGAGCGTCTGTGCCAATTGCTGTATGCTGAGGCTAAGGCAAAGTTAGACGCTCTTTATTTCTGTCCCTATCTTAGTCCGGAAGCTGGGGGAACTAATCCAGAATTTACGCGCTGGAGTACCTGGCGCAAACCTAATACGGGAATGTTAGTGGCTGCTGCTTGGGAAAACGATCTTGACATTTTTAACAGTTTTGTGGTAGGAGATAAGGCTACCGACATTGACTTGGCGCACAATGCAGGTGCTCAGGGAATCTTAGTGAAAACTGGTTACGGGAAAAATGTCATCGGTGGAACTTATCAACACCCTACTCAACCAGATTATCTGGCTCGAGATCTTGCTGAAGCTGTCGAGTGGATTTTTCTCTCAGTAAAGTAGGGCGAGCGATTTTCCTGAAAATGCGAGCTTAGAAAGGACTTTTTGTTCATTTAAATGATTGCCTCAGTTCGCTTGCCTTTGAGCATCGGCAAGGCTTGTTCCGAGCTAAGACATAGCAATTAGAGTAATTTTACCCTTGACAAATAATTACAACTGTGATATTGTCAGAACCCCCATTAACTTTAGCAGCTTCAACCAAAGCTTCAGCGATTTGGAAACAATCATCACCAGAGTAAAGTTTATCGGCAATAATTTCATCAGGGACTTCTTCAGTCAGACCATCACTACACAAAAGTAAGCGATCGCCAGTTTGCACATCAAGCTCTTGAATTTCAATTTTGTGTAACTCTTTGCGTCCCAAACACTGAGAAAGGACGTGACGCCAGGGATGACTTCGCGCCTCATCTGCGGTCATATCACCAGCTTTGAGCGCCCGTGCCACCCAAGTATGGTCTTCAGTAATTTGTTCTAATTTCGTGTCTCGGAGACGATAGAGGCGAGAATCACCCACATGAGCGCACCAAGTTTTGCCTTGACGGAACAAAACCACCACTGCGGTCGTCCCCATATCAGCACGCTCAGGATGAGTTTGTTGGTCATCGATAATCAAATCATTAGCCCAGGCGATCGCGCCTTTTAAGAGAACATCCGAGCCAGCATCCGAATCCCAATGCTTCTCCAAATAAGCTCGAATAGCATCAGTAGCAATTTGACTAGCTTCTTGTCCTCCGGCGTGTCCCCCCATACCATCGGCGACCACGAAAAAGCGTTCATCAGGGTCAGTATAGTAATAATCCTGATTAACAGTGCGAATAAGTCCAGGATCGCTGAGACCCTCGAAGCGACGTTTCATAAACGGTTCTTTGGTAGCGTCACAAAATTTACGAACAAAATTAGAACATCCGATCGATCCGATCGACCCGTTTGAGTAAACGATATAAAGCAAAAGCAGCAAAAGCCGCCGCGATCGCTACTAATCCAGCGAGGACAAATCGATCGTTAACAAACAAAATCGTTGCCGACAAAGTAAAAGCGCTAATTAGTAAAGTATAGTTGGTTCCTAACTGAATAGCACTCAAGCGCCGCATCACTCGTTCAGATTCAATAGAGCGCACCCGCACGCGCAAGTCACCGCGCTCTAATTTTTCAATTGTATCCTCAATCCGCCTCGGCAAACCCAAAGCGGTACTGCCAACTTGAGCAGCTTGTCTGCCCAATTCATCGAAAATACTATTACCATTGCTAGCTCTACCGTTAGTCATAACTTCCATTGCAAAAGGTTGTGCAACCTCCATAAAATTAAATTTTGGATCTAAACCTTTTCCCACTCCTTCCAAGGTCGAAAAAGCTCGCATAACAAAAGTAAACGTTGCCGGAAAACGAAAAGGTTGATCGTAAGCAATTTCGTAGAGGTCATCACTAATCGCGTCAACTGATTGTTCCTCAAACGGTTTATCCATGAAGTGATCCAGCATATACTGAATCGAACGTCTTGCCGGACCCATATCATCCATTGGTGCTAATGCGCCCAGATCCACCAAAGACGAAACCACGCGCTCGGCATTTTTTTCGGCGATCCCAAATAATGTTTCCATTAATTTCTCGCGCACGTTAGTCTTAATCTGACCCATCATGCCAAAATCGTAGAAAATTAAAGCACCATCAGGACTAACCGCCAGATTTCCTGGATGAGGATCGGCATGGAAAAAGCCATCACGAAGCAACTGTTGTAAATAAGCTTCTGCACCCTGTCTTGCCAACAGCTTACGGTCTAAACCCGCCGCTTCTAAAGCCTCATAATGACTAATTTTAATTCCCGGTAAATATTCTAAAGTCAAAACTCGCGGAGAAGTATAGCGCCAATAAACGCGGGGAACATGAACCCAGTCACAGTCGCGAAAATTACGCCGAAAAGTGTCAGCATTGCGACCTTCATTGAGATAATCAGTTTCTTCCCAAAGAATGCGACAACACTCTTCATAAATTCCCAACCAGTCTCTTCCCTTACCCCAGCGAGGATGGTTTTGAAAGTAAATAGTAATTCTTTTTAAAATTGCTAAATCGATTGTAAATAGCTTTTTTAGCCCCGGTCGCTGTACCTTGACTACTACTTCTTCCCCACTGTGTAACTGAGCTTTATGAACTTGTCCCAGAGATGCGGCTGCAAGAGGTGTTGGATCGAAAGAACTAAATAGCTGAGTAACTGGTTTACCTAAATCTGACTCGATAATGATAGCAGCTTGTTCGTAGCTAAAAGCAGGAACGCGATCTTGTAATTTCGCTAGTTCTTCTACATATTCAGCAGGAAAGAGATCCGCACGAGTGGAAAATAACTGACCCACTTTAATAAAAGTCGGACCTAATTCAAGCAAACTTTCTTTAATCCAGATTGCTTGGGATTTGCGACGAGCAATGCGTTTTTCTTCGGTATATCCCCTGGGATAGCTCCATTTTTTGCTATCCCACCACAGCCCAGACAAGAAGGTTAAAACAAAAAGCCAAATATCAATACGCCTTCGGGTACGAGAATAATTTTCTCGGTTCCAACGATAAGTTGATTTTGTGCGCTCTAGTCGGGTATCCCGCTTCGTTGACACAGGAGTTGGCTTGTATTGAATAGATTTATCGGTCTTTTGAGAGAGAGCAGACACTCGGTTTCCTAAATTAGTTTTGCCAAAAATTTACTTTAGTTAAAACTTAGGCTGGACAAGCACTGGCGCTAAAAAGCCAGTAACTCCGTCTTCCTGCCTAATTGCCAACTGGGAGCTAATTAAGTCAAGCTGCTACGATATTGCTTTAACTCTGATTTCAGGCGAGCAATTTCTGCTCGTAGCTCGTCGATGGTTTCTTGTAAGTCTGAGGAAGATTCTGTTCTTAGTCCTGATGTAGGTGAGGGAGAAGTCCCAGTTGTAGGATCGGAGCGATCGTATAAAGATATTTCGCGTTCTGCTCTGGCGATAACTTCTTCTGTAAATTGGCGTAAATTTTCTCGCTGTTCGGCATCAAATTTACCTAATTCTGAAAGAGCGTTGGTGAATGAGTCTTCAACCTTTTCGCCGATAATTTCTGCTACAGCTCTGCCGATAAAAAAGGCGTGAATTACAGGATTACTCATTGATATATTTTTTTTTATGGTTTCGTAACAAATTATATCTTGCTTTTTAGGTGGACGACCCAGTACCGAGATTTACCTAGGGTAGATACCCCCGATTTACTTCTAGCTTTAACGAGCCGAAGGGGAAGCTACAATGGGCCAATTGTTCCGGGTCGGAAAGCTTTGCCATTTGTGTAAAATGGTCGCACCGGGTTCTTGAGGATGGTTAAGGCGGAGAGCCAGCCCAAAACCGGAACCTGCCGAAGCAGCGATCGCGCTGGTCATGAATAGTGCCATAATCGGCAATCTCATTTTATGGGTTGTTTTTTGTTGATCTTTGCTCATTAGTTAGTTTACTTGGGATAATGGGCTGTTAAAAAATCTATTGCTTCGCTACGAGATTCACTAATTTTGTCATCTAACCTGGCGCTTAACAAATCGTCGAGGATTTGTTTGTAACGAGGTCCTGGTTTGTAACCGAGTGCTTTTAAGTCATTGCCGTTTAAGGGTGGTTTAATCTCGCTCCAGTTGGTGAGATATTGCCAAATTGTCCGTCTGATGCTTCGGGAACTTTTGACTCCAACTAAAACTAAAGCGGGTAATTTGTACTTTCGTAGCAGTTTAACTATTTCGCTCTTGAGTTGACAATTAGGTAAACACCGATCGATTTCGCTTTTCCAGGTAGCCAAATTTTTCAGTCTGTCGATACTGTCTAAAGGCAGTTGCAGATTTTTGGCTACTTTAGCGCGTTCGTCAGCAGCAACAGAAGCAATTAAAACTTCTAAGCGCATTTGCCAATGGGTTAAGGTGTTGTCGGGATCGAAGCGCTGTAACCAGCGATCGCTTAAACGAACTTGCCACCATAACTGTTGGTCTAATTTCATTGTCTGATGCAGACAGCGAAGCGCTCCGAGATCGGCGAGCATCTGTAAAGCTGGTTTCCAGTAGGGAGCCTGGAGAATGTATTTCAATTCAGATTTTAACCTAGTTGTCAAGGCAGGAACGAAATTATTACCTGAGTGCGATCGCTCGTAGATCCCGCTTGAAATTGCATAGCGAATATATTCTTCGGTTTGGGTTTCGATCGCAAATCCGAGACGTACTGCAAACCGCACAGCGCGATAAATTCTGGTGGGATCTTCGATAAAACTATTGGGGTGGAGAACTCTAATTAAACGATCTCGCAAATCGAGTAACCCACCAAAAAAATCTAGCATTTCTCCAGCTCTAGGTGAAGTTAGTCGTACTGCCAGAGCGTTAATGGTAAAATCGCGCCGATACAAGTCTTGGCGAATTGAACTTGCTTCGACTTCCGGATTAGCTGCTGGATAAGGATAAAATTCGGTTCTGGCTGTGGCAATATCGACGGCTAGAGAGCCAAGTTGGGGATCTTTATGCCAAAGTAAAGCTGCTGTTTGAAATGCGCCGTGGACTTCTAAACGAGCTTGAGGATAAATTTTTTGTAGGGCTTTGGCTAGTTCGACTCCTGCACCCGCATCGGCTGCTTGATAAAAGCCATCAACGATCGTGTCAATATCTGGTAATTCTAAAGGCTCGTGGCGATCGGCTAAAAGTAAGTCTCGCACGCCACCACCAACCAAATAAAGATGCCAACCGCGTTGTTGAGCTTCTTTAGCTGTGCGATCGAGGAATTGCCAAAAAGGGGCTGCGAGGCGTTCCTGAAGCGAACTCAATAAACAAGAAGCTACACCTGTATTTTGCTCTCTTTGGATCTCGCTGATTCGGGTTCGGTCTTGATGTAATTGTCGCAACACGTCGGTACGAGTGACAATCCCCACCAATTCCCCATCAGCTAAAACTGGTAGTCGTCCTACGTCATACGTGACCATTAAAGCTTCTATTTCCGGCAAAAGGGTATCTGGGCTAATTGTCTTGAGATTGCGGCTCATATAGCCTTTTACGGGGGCGTGAGCGAAGCCATGATGTAGGGCTATATCCAAATCTCGTCGGGAAATAATTCCCACCAAGCGATCGCTTTCGTCTACGACTGATAAACCGGAATGTCCGTAACGCAATAAAATTCGCTGTGCTTCGCCGATTGTAATTTGGGGACGAATTGTTCGCACTGGGGAAGACATCAAATCCCTGGCTGTCAAGGGATGAGGTATTTGTTCTTCTAGTTGCGCGACTAATTGCTTCAGGGTAGCTTCAGGATCGACATCTTGGAGACTTAGCGAAGCCGCTTGAGAATGTCCCCCACCACCCAAAGCCGAGAATAAAGCTTGTAGATCGGTTCCGTCAATCCGCGATCGCCCAATTACTGTTAAACACTCTTTTCCTTCTTCTCGTCGCCAATACCGATGTCCTACTAGCAGCGCATCCGCTTCAGTTAAGTTGAGCAAACGTTCGACTAAACTGGATAATCCGGGGACGAATTTTTTACTTTCCAATAGTACCCAAGCAACACTGTAGCCTTGTGTTTCTTGCTTAACCAGATTTTCTAACGCTGCTGTTAATAATTGTTGTAACTCGATTGACAAACCAGGTTCGAGGTATTCCCGAATTACCGCCAAACTAGCATTTTGGGACATCAACCAAGCTAAAGCCCAAGCATCGCGACTGGTAGTTTGTTCAAAAGTCAGCGATCCCGTATCCGCATGAATTCCCAAAGCCATCACCGTCGCTTCGGAAGTAGTTAACTGCACATTTTCCTGCTGGAGACGTTCCACAATCAGCGTTGTCGTAGCGCCAACAGCTTCAATTTGAGTATAAGTAGCGCGAATATCAGAATCAGCATCCAAGTGATGGTCATAAATTTCAATCGAGCGTAAATGAGGTAAATCCAGCCATTCCGCCGCTTTTCCGAGACGAGAACGATATTGAGTATCAGCGATCGCCAGCGAACGAATTTGCCCTGGATTCACACTCCGACGTTCCACCGAAGCAAACTCATCCCGATGCAATGCCAGAAAATCCTTAACCCCCGGATGACTTCCCCCCGTCAGCACTATTCTGGCGCCACTTTTGAGCTTGGTCAAACCTACCGCCGCCCCCAAAGTGTCAAAATCAGCAGTTTGATGGCACAAAATCAAATCCATCGAGTTTATTGGTATTTACCTCCAACTACCAAATACCCAACACCAGTGTACGCAAGCACTTTTGCCCTATTTTTACTCGCTCAACATCTAACAAATCAAAAAAGAGTGCAGCACAACGGCTCGATCTTTGGTAGCTTACTATATCAGGAAGCATTTAAGATTTTCAAGAGATCCTTGGCTACCAAGAGATCTTCAAAGCTCACTTTATTTGTTGTGTTGGGAGAATTATAAAATGACTATTCTGTTTCAATTGGCTCTTACTGCATTAGTTCTTTTGTCTTTTGTGATGGTTATCGGCGTACCTGTCGCCTACGCCTCGCCCCAAAACTGGGATCAGTCTAAAAGCTTGATTTATCTTGGGTCTGGCGTTTGGGCTATTTTAGTCGTACTGGTAGGTATTTTGAACTTTTTCGTAGTGTAACGACTCAGCTTGGTCTGAAGCATCTCACACTCTTAAGTAGTTCATTCACATTCTTTGTTTAGATTTTCATGGCAGTTTTCGAGGGAACATTTACTCAATCCCCATCCGATTTACGCTTGGCGATCGCGATCGGTCGTTTTAACGATTTGGTGACAGACAAGCTTTTATCCGGATGTCAAGATTGCCTCAAACGCCACGGTATCGATGTTAATCCCCAAGGTACTCAAGTAGATTATGTTTGGGTACCGGGGAGTTTTGAAATCCCTGTAGTAGCTCGACGATTGGCAATGTCAGGTCGTTATGATGCAATTATTTGCTTAGGTGCAGTCATCCGGGGACAAACTCCTCATTTCGATTACGTCGCTGCTGAGGTAGCTAAAGGTGTTGCCGCCGCAGGTTTTCAAACAGGTGTACCAGTGGTTTTTGGCGTTTTGACGGCAGATACGATGCAACAAGCTCTTGAAAGGGCGGGTATTAAAAGTAATCATGGCTGGAATTATGCGATGAATGCTTTAGAAATGGCTAGCTTGATGCGACAAATTAACGACAAAATTTCCATTCAATCTTATCCTCCTTACGATCGCGCTACCCCGGCTTTACCTGTTTCTCCCGGTGAAGAGTTATCCTCTTCTGAGTCGTCAGTGTCTCAATCTGAAAACAAGTAGTTGGGGATTGGGAGTAGTGACTGTTCACTGGTAACTGCTCACTGCCCAAAAAAAACTAAACCAACCTTGACAGTTAGAAATAATTGTGCGATAGTGGTAAATACGGTTAAGAAATTGCGGGTATAGCTCAGGGGTAGAGCGTCACCTTGCCAAGGTGAATGTCGCGCGTTCGAATCGCGTTACCCGCTTAGAGAAAAAGCTCGACTACCCTATGTTGAAAATCGAAGTTGAGGAAGATTAATTAGATTTCTAAATTACTCGCTTAAGCAGAAAATCTGCTGAATTTCATCATTTAACAAAGTTTTGGCTAAACTGAAAAAAGACTGAGTAGGAAAAACTGCAAAAAATTAAGCTCGACAAAACTAGCTTGGGCAGATACGCTAAACTATTTTGGATAATGGTATTTTGTGACTAACGCTTGTGCCACCTCAGAAAGCTCAGAAGATAGATTTAAATGCAGAGTACCCCTGTCCGTGTAGGCGTAAGGGGTGCTTGCAACCAATTACCCTGACAGAAGCGATGGGGTGCGATCGCTGTCAGCAAATTTTTGTGGTCGAAGAGAATGGTTATATATTAGAACAATTGTCCACAAGCTACCCATACAAGCGTGCTTGGCGTTGGAGTGGACATCGGTGGATAACTGCTCACACAGGCTTAAGAGAAAGTTATCTGCCGATTGCCATGTGTATAATTCTCATACCTTTGATCGTCTGGCTTCCAGTGGCATTGCGATTGCCTCCGAGTCAAAATGTAATTTTCTGGGCTTTGCTGGTGGTATTAGTACTACTATTGCCAGCATTAATGGTATGGTTAGCTTATCGGCGTTAAGAAAATGAAAATTGACGACAATAGCAGTGCAAAAAATCAAATAATCACCGCCGTTAAGCGCGCCCAAACAGCTTCTTGTGAACTGGCAACTACCAAAGGTTCTCTCCGGAGTCAAGGAGTTCAGATTCTCGCCCAAGAAATAGAAAATGCCTTTGACGAAATCTTAGAAGCAAATACCCTTGACTTGGAAACGAGTCGGGAAATGGCAGTACCAGAGTTAATTTTAGAGTGGTTAAAGCTAACCCCCGAAAGACTGCAAAATACAGTCCAGATTTTAAAGCGGATTGGAGAATTATCCGATCCCATCCAAAGAGTAATGAATGCTCCTTACCAACTCGATCCCGCTCAAACCTACTGTCAATTAATGCCTTTAGGAGTAATTGCCTTTATTTACGAAGCATTTCCGGAACTAGCGGCGATCGCGGCGGGCTTGTGTTTGAAAACTGGCAACAGCTTGATTTTACGAGGTGGAAGCGAAGCCAGTCATTGTAATGCAGCGATCGCGAAAGTAATGAAAAATGCTCTAGAAGATGCGAAGTTGCCAAGCGGGAGTTTAGAAATCCTTTCCTCCGATCTAGGTTCTGCCATTAGCGAATTAGTTGTACAAGACCAGTATATAAATTTGGTAATTCCCTATGGACGTGATAGCTTAGTCAAGCAAGTGACTCAACGTGCTACAGCGCCAGTTCTACGATCGGCAATGGGAAATTGCTATCTTTATTGGTCTCCCAGTGGAGAATTGGATCTTGCTCGTTGGGTAATTCTTGACAGTCACGCTAGCGAACCAGATCCAGTAAATGCTCTGGAAAAAGTTCTCATTCACAGGAATCAAAAATCTTCGACTCTAGTACGATTGTTTAAAAGTTTAGAAGAAAAAGGCTTTGAATTGCATGGAGATCCCGAACTCGCACAAGAATTTCCCGATCAGTTAAAACTGGCAGAAGAGAGTGAGTGGGATCGAGCTTATCTTAAAAAAATCGTTAGCTTTAAAGTAGTTGATAATATCGAAGCAGCGATCGCCTGGATGAATCAATACAGTAGCGGTCATGCTAACTGCTTAGTAACTGAATCTTATGCCGAAAGCCGCCAGTTTGCTCAAGAAATTGATAGCGCTTTAGTTTATATCAATTCTTCTCCTCGCTTTTACCGTAATTCCAAGCGTGGGGACTCAGTATTTTTAGGTATGTCCAATCAAAAAGGACATCGAAGAGGATTAATCGGACTAGAAACTTTTACCACACTCAAGCAAGTTGTTCAAGGAGAAAGAAGGAATTAAGCCAAAGCGCTATTTTCGTTTTAGTAAGTTTAAGGGGAGTCGAGCGCTCCCACCACTAACCAAATCAGGAAACTTCCCTTTTATTTGGTGCTAACTTAACTTTAGTTGCTAAACCAAGAGCTTGTAGAAATTGAATTGTCATCCAAGTGAAGTCTATTTCCCACCATTGCAAGCCATGACGGGCAGAATATTGAAAAGCATGATGGTTATTGTGCCAACCTTCACCATAGGTAACAAGAGCAACCCACCAGCAATTGCGGGAGCGATCGCCAGACTCATAAGTTTGATAGCCAAACATATGACTAGCACTGTTCACAAACCAAGTGCAGTGAAACACAGCCACCAGACGCACAAAAATTCCCCAGACTACCCAAGACCAACCACCTAAGTATAAGAGCAAAACCCCCAACAAAACTTGTAAGAGAATAAAATATTTTTGCAAAAACTGATAAACCGGGTCATCAGCAATGTCTTTGGTATAGCGAGGAATATCAGTATCCTGGGGGATTTTATGAAGCATCCAACTAATGTGACTCCACCAAAAACCTCGATTAGAATCGTGAGGATCGCCCTCAGCATCAGAATATAAATGGTGCATACGGTGCAAACCAACCCACTTAATAGGTCCTCCTTGAGCAGATAGACTTCCGCAAAAGACCAAGAAATATTCTAACCACTTGGGAGTTTCAAAACTACGATGGGTAACTAAGCGATGGAATCCTAGGGTTACACCAAGCCCAGCCGTTACCCAATGGAGGAAAAGTGCAACGCCAACTGCTCCCCAGCTAAAGTTACTAGGTAGGAAGGCAAGCAAAGCTACTGCGTGGATTCCAGTTAGATATACAATCACCGACCAATCGAGGGGAAATTGTTTTGATGTTGCAACACTCATTTAATAACCTATGTAATCACCTAAATGTTTTTTGAACGGTAACTTTCTCCTAAAAACAGGGAAAAGCCCTAAATTTTTCTCTAACCATCGACTAATTTTTTATTTAACCATCGACTAAAATCTCATGTTGTGTTCTTAAAATCAACCTCTTAACGCTGATAAATGAAGTATGAAAAGCAAATCTTCCCGATTTTTTCCTAAATTGACGCTCAGGTCAAGCAAAATCTCTCGCAATTAAAAAGCGAACTACCTGCTCGCACTAGCACCCATATTGCTCCAAAGCTAAAGCGGGCAGCTTGCCCGCGTTTGGTTGGGTGTAGAGAGATAAATTTTATTTTGCTTGCTGTTTAACTAACTTAACGTTGGTGGCTAAACCAATTATTTCTAAAAATCGGATTGTCATCCAAGTGAAATCTATTTCCCACCATTCTAGGCCGTGACGGGCAGAATATTGAAAAGCGTGATGGTTGTTGTGCCAACCTTCACCGTAGGTGAGAAGAGCCACCCACCAGCAATTGCGGGAGCGATCGCCAGATTCGTAAGTTTGATAGCCAAACTGATGACTAGCACTGTTCACAAACCAAGTACAGTGGAAAACCACCACTAAACGGACAAAAATTCCCCAGACTACCCAAGACCAACCGCCTAACCAAAAGAGAAACAGCCCAAAGACAACTTGGATGGGAATAAAATATTTTTGCAAAAACTGATAAACTCGGTCATCAGCAATGTCTTTGGTGTAGCGAGGTAGTTCTGAATCTTGGGGGATTTCATGGAGCATCCAATTAAGGTGGCTCCACCAAAAACCTCGATTAGAATCATGAGGATCTTTCTCAGTATCGGAATATAAATGATGAATGCGGTGCATTCCTACCCACGCGATCGGTCCTCCCTCAGCAGCTAGAGTTCCGCAAAAAACAAAGAAATATTCCAACCACTTAGGAGTTTCAAAACTGCGATGAGTGACTAAGCGATGAAATCCTAGTGTAATACCTAAACCGCCAGTTACCCAATGAAGCAATAGAGCAACTCCAACTGCCGACCAGGTAAAATTACTCGGCAAAAAGGCAAGTAAAGCTACCAGGTGGATTCCTGTTATATAAGCGATAATTGACCAATCAAGGGAAAGTTTTTTTGATGTAGCAACAGTCATGCAGTAACCTAAATACGTTCAAAGATGGTAACCTTCTACGAACAAAAGCGAGAATCGGTAAATTTTTACTTAACCATTGACTAAAATCTCACTTTGTGTTTCTAAAATGAACAGCGTAAAACTGCTAAATGAAGCAGAGAAGGCACTAATCCCGATTTTTTCTGGAATTGACACCCAGGTCAAGCAAAATCTCCAAAAAGTGTTAAAAGCTTTCCGAAATCAGCGCGTAGGAGTTCAGCATTTTGCTAGTGTTAGCGGGTACGGACATGACGATTTAGGACGACGAACTTTAGATCGAGTTTTTGCGGAAGTTATGCAAGCTGAAGCCGCAGCCGTAAGACTACAATTTGTTTCCGGAACTCACGCGATCGCTTGTGCCTTGTTTGGCGTTCTTCGTCCTGGAGACGAAATGTTAGCCGTTGCTGGTTCTCCTTACGACACTTTGGAAGAAGTAATCGGCTTGCGCGGGAATTGTCAAGGTTCCTTAATGGAGTTTAACATTCAATATCGCCAATTAACTCTCACTAACGAAGGAATCATAAATTGGGAGGCTCTTAGCACTGCAATTCGAGATAATACTCGTCTTGTCTTCATCCAGCGTTCCTGTGGCTACTCTTGGCGATCGAGTTTGTCTATTTCAGACATTGAAAAAATTGTCCGTCTCGTGAAGCAACAAAATCCTCAGACGGTTTGTTTTGTTGATAATTGTTACGGCGAGTTTGTTGAAGACAGGGAACCTACTGCTGTGGGTGCAGATTTAATTGCTGGTTCTTTGATTAAAAATCCAGGTGGGACAATTGCGACGGCGGGCGGCTATGTCGCTGGAAAAGCCGAATTTGTCGAAGCGGCGGCTTGTCGTTTAACTGCACCGGGAATTGGTAGCGAGGGAGGCGCGACTTTCGACCAAAATCGTTTGTTGTTCCAAGGTTTGTTTCTTGCACCGCAAATGGTAGGGGAAGCTCTCAAAGGTAATCATTTAACAGCTTATGTCTTTGACAAGCTTGGTTATCCAGTGAATCCTTTACCCTTAGTTTCACGTCGAGATGTGATTCAAGCAATTAAGTTAGGTGACAAAGAAAAGCTAATTGCCTTCTGTCGCGCTATTCAACAGCATTCTCCCGTAGGTTCCTATCTAGACCCCATTCCTGCCCCGATGCCAGGATATGAGAGCCAATTAGTAATGGCTGGAGGAACGTTTATTGATGGCAGTACCTCGGAATTTTCTGCTGATGGACCTTTAAGAGAACCTTATCTGGTCTTTTGTCAAGGAGGGACTCATTGGACTCATGTGGCGATCGCCCTCGAAGCTGCGATTGAAGCTGTCGGCGAAGCTACTTAACCAAAAAGGTCTTTAAATAACCTTAGTTATTTCTTTCTTTGGTTATAAATTGGCGATCGCTCTTTCGCCGGACAGATGGCGAATTTGGTTGACTGAGTCACAATTATCCTAAATCAATCTACTTTATTTTTAAATAAATAAAACTGAATAAAATATGGCTAATATACCCAAAGTACAAAAAGAAACCGCTAAATATTTAACTGGTTTCAAAACGATAGGCGTGGGAATTTTCGGGATAATTGTCATCTTAATTTTTGCGGCTGTGGGCAGCAAAGTCTTACAATCAGAAGCTACTCCCCACTGGTTTGAAAAAAATGTTAGTTCAGAAGAACTTGCTAACAATCCCGAAATCCTCAATGGTCAAACTGTAACTGTGAGAGGCGAAATTATAGAAGGAATTGATGACAACAAATTTTTAATTGGCAATCGGAGTATTTGGGCGAAAAAAGAGATTTTAATAGTCAATGAATCCGGGGAACCAGTGCCTGTTGTTAACGACAATATAGAAATTCAAGTAACTGGAGAAGTAGGCGAGTTTCAAGTAGCAGAAAAAGAAACCGGAATTGGGCTAGGCGATGCCGAGCGCTACGTCAAATACGAAAATAAACCAACAATTTTTGCTCGTTCGATTGCCCTAGCACCCAAACCAGCTAATATTGCTAGCAATCCAGAGCAATATTATGGTAAGAGAGTTGCCGTAGAAGCTCAGATCGAAGAAGTAGTCGATCGCAATTCTTTTACTTTAGATGCTAGCGGACTGAGCGATCGTGATTTGCTAGTTGTCCAATTTGATTCTTTGGGAAGCATACCGCGAGAGGAACAAACCGTAGTTGTAACTGGAATAGTCCGTCAGTTACAAGTTACTGAAGTGGAAAGAGACTACGAATTAACCTGGGATTTAGAGATAATTAATAAACTAGAAGCAGAATATGAGAATAAACCTGTTCTGTTTGCTGATAAAATTTACTCTTCTACCGAAGACTAAGCTTTAGGAAAAAATATGACAAGCGGCAATGATAACTCAAAGTAACTGCGATCGAGACGCGCAGCAAGATAGCGGCGATCGCCTTGGTGAGTGAAAAAGTAAGTATCTCTGTATTATTGACTACTCCCCTCCCTCCGCGTTGCTAAAGGGAGGGGATTCACAAGTAGTTCTCTTTCCTCTTGCAGGCACAGTCAAGTTGCCTCTAGACGCTCAATATGTTGACATATAGCCGCATATATTGCGCTTACTTTTTTGAGTTTTATGCTTTCAAACATCCATCACTCAGCTAGTTTAGTACGCTCCTCGCTCTGAAGAAAGCTTGCAGTGGTTTAGTCATACTGCCGTTAGAGCCAATCTAACCGTTGTTTCTTACTTACCGGGATTTCGACCTACTAGAGCGAAGAATCACGTAGATTTTAGTTTTACTCGCGATCAACTATTGTACTAACTTTCTAGTTTCTTTTCAATCAAAGTCGCCGTAGAACAGCGAGGCTTTAAACCCATTTTTTTTGGTAAGGCGAAGAAATTTAGACCGCGATCGCCTAGAGATCGAATCTCCGCTACACTGAGAAATACCTAGATCCGAGGTTCGGTTTTCAGTAGTTACTTGTTTGATGGCAAAATGAGCGATAGTCAATCCCAGCAGTCTCATTCCGAAAACGTCAAAATTAGCCAAACACCACCAGAAACAGATCCTCTAGCCATTGAAATCCAAAATTTGGCACTGGATCGCATTCAAAAGCACATTTTTCTCTGTGCTGACCAAACGAAGCCGAAATGTTGCGCGAAAAAAGTTAGTATAGAAGCCTGGGACTATCTCAAAAGAAGATTAAAGGAACTTGAACTGGATCGTCCGACAGCAAGTCGTCCAAACTGTATTTTCCGCACTAAAGCTAACTGCTTGCGCGTTTGTACCCAAGGTCCAATTATGGTTGTCTATCCAGATGGTGTTTGGTATCGCAACGCTACTCCCGAAGTAATCGAAAGAATTATTCAGGAGCATTTAATTAATCAGCAAATAGTTACAGAATATGCCTTCCTTATCAATCCATTACCAAAATTAGCTTCTGAAATTCAAGCAGAAAGGGAAACCATGACAGGTAAGACAGAAAATTTACTAGAAAATGAGCAAATGATGGGACAAACTAGCCCACAAGAGGTTAACACTTAACTAGCGAGATTAATTTTCGTCACACACTAATCAGATAAATTTGTACCGGGAAATTTCGAAAAAATTTTGCTCTTACCCAGATTAAGTGGCACAAAAGTCAGAAAAGAACATACAATAACATATCAAGTGCAGTGTTGCTTCAGTAGTTTTACGGAATTTGCTCGGTTGCTCTTGAAATCACTTTGGTTGGATTTAGCGAAAAAAATTAATTGATCTGCTCGTTAGATCCAATTTAGTTGGATAATGACAATTTTAACTACTAAAGTTAAATAAGGCACTAAGTACTCTTAAGCTCATCCCGATCGCGCCAAACATAGCGAGTGTTGCAAAATGAAGGAAAACGCTCAAAAAGACTACAAAAAACTACTATTAATCGATGACGATCCCAACCTTATCCTGCTGGTCAAGGACTATCTAGAGTTTCGAGGCTATGAAGTTATTACTGCTGAAAATGGTCGGGAAGCACTGGATGTGTTGGACCGCGAAATTCCTCATCTAATAATTTGCGATGTGATGATGCCAGAAATGGACGGCTACGCTTTGGTCGAACACATTCGTCAAGATCCTCGTACTAGTTGGATTCCGGTATTGTTTCTCTCGGCTAAAGGTCAAAGTGCTGACCGGGTAAAGGGTTTGAATACTGGTGCTGATGTGTATATGGTGAAACCCTTTGAACCTGAAGAGTTAGTAGCACAGGTAGAATCTTCGCTGAAGCAGGCGAATCGCTTGATGCACTATACGAATAGAAGCTCTGATGCTGGTTCGAGAATTCAAGTTCCGGAAAATGTGGAGTTAACTCCAACTGAATCAAAAGTGGTTCAGTTGGTAGCACAGGGTATGGCAAATCGTGAAATTGCCGAACAGCTTAATGTCTCTCAACGGACAATCGAAAGTCATGTCTCTAATATGCTCAACAAAACTAATCTACATAATCGGACTGAGTTAGCTCGTTGGGCGATTGAAAGTAATATGGCTTAAGAGAATTTAGCCGCAAGCGTCACCCGAAAAATGTCAGTGTTGTCAGTCTTGGTGCGGGCAAAGATTACATGGGTGGCGATCGCTCTTTCTCTCGTTCTCTCGAAAAAAAACTCTAAAAAAATAAATCTTTACCTGACAAGGTCGCAAAAGTTTGCTATGATGATAAATAGTGCTGGTGTAGCTCAGTGGTAGAGCAGCTGATTTGTAATCAGCCGGTCGCAAGTTCAAATCTTGTCACCAGCTTAGCGATCGTGTTTTCACAGAAAGCCCCGATACTTTAGGACGGGGACGACGGGGCGTTTAAACGCTGTACGTAAATTCCAGCGACAGCCCCTCATGAACAGAAAACCAGTAGATAAACTGCTCAGCATCAATACAATACTTAACTTAATAAGCGTTGCTGTAAAATATGCTAAAGTGGCGATCGTTAATAATTCCTGAGATAATTTGTTTTCCAGCAAATTATCTGATTTTGCTCTGGCGCTAACTCTGCCAATACCTCTTTGGATAGGAACTCCCCGGTGAATTTAAGCTCAGGGTTCGCTTCAAATTTGTAAGCTGTTACCCCAAATTAACTGCATGAATCATTCAAATGATTTATGCAGAACTTGGTTGATTTTTAAATCAAATATGTATTTCTGGCTTGCTGAAAGATTAAAAATAATCTTGGCAATTGCCTAACTGGAGGTCTTTCAAAAAATGTTTGAAAATGTCGAACTTTTAGTTCTGGGGAGCTTGTTTGCGATTGTTCACTTCGTTTCCCCTTACGCAGCTAAGTATCGAGAGCGTTTTGAACCTCATTTTAGCTCACTTGCAGGGGGATTTGCTGTTGCATACATTTTTTTAGAGCTATTACCCAGCCTGGAAACTTCTCATGATGTGGTGGGTGAGCGTATCTACTTTTTAATTCTTTTGGGCTTTTCTGTTTTTTATGGCATAGAGTTCTATATGGAACGCTACCGGGAGAAAAAAGCCATAGCACGAGTACGCAATTCCATCATTATGGCACAGGCGTTTCTGTATAATCTGCTTTTGGCGATCGCCATTGGAGAAGAAGCCCCAGAAACAGTTTTTTTAGCATTATTATTTGCGATTCTCATTGGCTTTCACCTTTTGAGTAACGATTTGGGACTCATTGAGGAATTAGAGGGAAAATTTATTAAGTATGGAAGGTTTGTTCTAATCCTCGCTATTGTACTTGGAATTGCCATACACTTTATTAGCGAGCCAAGTATATTTTTAATGGATCTCATTGCTGCTGTTGTCGCAGGTATAGTTCTCTATCGAGTTTCCCAATCAGAACTCCCAGAATTCGATCGAGCGCATTTTATTTCTTTTGTCGTAGGTAGCCTTTTCTTCATTGGAATTCATCTACTTTTAGTGGAAGGTTAGGAAAGAGAAAATCTGACAATAATCAACCTTAATCGAGCAATCACAAAGGTTGATTATTTTTTTTAATAACTCCTTGACAAAAATCCTAATCTATGAAATAAAAAAGTGAAAACAGCGATCGCTGGCAGAAAAGGCAAACTTGGCAACAGACTACAGCTTTACCAGAAAAACTGGGTTTAAAGCCTCGCCCTTTAGCGGAGCGGAGGGCGACTTTTTAGAAGTGTAGTGCCAAGAAAATATTTGTGGTAAAATTTCTGAGAACAGAAGGAGGTGATTTTAATTGTTTGTCTGCCAACAAAATCAGATCGAAAACTCAGAACAATTGCCATTCACCGAGTATCTTTGCCGAACCGCCAATAAACTTATTAACTGCGGTATTTATTTAGCTCGTCAATGGTATTTTAAAATGCCATTATCTACCGGGTAAATATGATTTAGAAAAAGCCTTAAAGGGAAACACAAATTATCAATAGAAATTGAAGCCTTCAAACCAATTATTAAAACTATTGTTAGAAAAACTGTGAATTTAGAAATTCGTTTAGCTAATCGCACTGATTTACCGATCGCGTTTTCTGTTCATCCCCGATACTTGAGGACGGGGGACGGGGCGTTTAAACGCTGTACGTAAATTCCAGCGACAGCCTCTCATGAACAGAAAACCAGTAGATAAACTGCTCAGCATCAATTTTCATGCTAAGTGGTTGAGTAACCGATGAAAAAAACAGCGTCAAGAAAAATTTTAAAAATGCAGAAAGCAAGCAGGGCAATATTTTCAGCTTATACAGTCAATAATAGGCGCACAACCCGTCCGGTAAAAGTTGGCGATGTCACTATCGGTGGTGGTTATCCGGTCGTAGTGCAGTCGATGATTAATGAAGATACCTTAGATATCGATGGCTCAGTAGCAGCAATTCGTCGTTTACACGAAATTGGCTGCGAAATCGTGCGCGTAACAGTGCCTAGTATGGCTCATGCTAAGGCTTTAGCAAAAATTAAGGAGAAATTAAACCAAACTTATCGACCAGTGCCGTTAGTGGCGGATGTGCATCATAATGGCATGAAAATTGCCTTAGAAGTTGCCAAGCACGTTGATAAAGTCAGAATTAATCCTGGATTATACGTTTTTGAGAAGCCGAAAAGCGTACCGCAAGGTCGGCAAAGCCATCGCGACGAATATACTCAAGCGGAATTTGAGGAAATCGGGGCGAAAATTCGCGAAACTCTCGAACCCCTGGTAATCTCTCTCCGCGACCAAAATAAAGCGATGCGTATTGGTGTTAATCACGGTTCCCTCGCCGAAAGAATGCTCTTTACTTATGGGGATACTCCCGAAGGCATGGTAGAATCGGCGCTGGAATTTATCCGCATTTGCGAATCTCTTGACTACCGTAATTTGGTAATTTCGCTGAAAGCTTCGCGAGTCCCGGTGATGTTAGCTGCTTACCGTTTGATGGTTAAGCGAATGGATGAGTTAGGAATGGATTATCCTTTGCATCTGGGTGTTACTGAGGCTGGAGATGGCGAATATGGACGAATTAAGTCTACTGCGGGAATTGGTACTCTCTTAGCAGAAGGTATCGGCGATACAATTCGGGTATCTTTAACCGAAGCACCAGAAAAAGAAATTCCGGTTTGTTATAGCATTCTCCAAGCTTTGGGATTGCGGAAAACAATGGTGGAATATGTAGCTTGTCCTAGTTGCGGTCGTACTTTGTTTAATTTAGAAGATGTACTGCATCAAGTTCGCGAAGCTACGAAACACCTTTCTGGTTTAGATATTGCTGTCATGGGTTGTATTGTCAACGGACCTGGAGAAATGGCAGATGCCGATTATGGTTATGTTGGTAAGCAACCGGGTTATATTTCTCTATATCGCGGTCGTGAAGAAATTAAGAAAGTACCGGAAGATCGAGGGGTGGAAGAGTTGATTAATTTAATTAAAGCTGATGGTCGTTGGGTTGACCCCTAAGACTGGGGATTGGGGACTGGGGACTGGGGATTAGGGAGATTAATTTGGCTACGCGATCGCTGATGTAGAGAGGTTGCAGATAACCTCTCTACAATTAGTAAATGAGGATATATCGTAAGTGCTAACTGATAACTGAGATATGACGATCGCGCAAGTTTGGGGTTCTCTATTAATTTTCTTGGTTTGTCCGCTTTTGGGGGGGCTACCTTCGATCGATTGGATTAGTTATGCGATCGCAGGAACTCCTCTAAGTCGTATGGGTACGGGTAATGTTTCTGTCTCGGCAGCTTTTTACCATTGCGGTAAACTGGTGGGAGTTTTGGCGGTGCTGTCGGAGGCTTTTAAAGGAATTGCGGCGGTTTTGTTAGCCCGTGCATTTTTTCCTAGCGATCCGGTTTGGGAGTTAATTGCTTTAATTGCTTTAGTTGTCGGACGCTATTGGATGGGAAAAGGTGCGGGAACTACTAATGTAGTTTGGGGTATCATTGTTCACGATCCGATCGCGGCTGGTTTGATTTTCCTGACTGGGGGAGTTAGTTTTACAATTTTTCGCGAGCGAAAAGCGGGACGGATTGGGATTTTAGTGCTATTAGTAGTTATTTTGGCACTGAGACATCCTCACGAACCAGACCGAATTATTGCGGCGATCGCCCTTGCTTGTATGTTGGCTTGGATTTATTCTAAAATCCCTGATGACCTCGATCTGCGCGCAAATGAAGCCAAAGCGGAGTCTCAAAAAATGTTTCGTTTCTTCCGAGGGGATAAAGCCTTGATTTCTCTGGATAATCAACTCGATTCGGCTAAAGTTGGACAAAAGGCGGCTACTTTGTCCCAATTAAAACGCTGGGGTTGTACGATTCCGGAGGGCTGGGTATTACCTGCGGGAGACGATCCGCAACCGTTGATTGAATTTCTCGAACCTACATCAGAACAGCCTTTGGTAGTTCGTTCTTCGGCGATCGGTGAAGATTCTTACTCGGCTTCGGCTGCTGGACAGTATACCACTGTTTTAAACGTTAGCGATCGCGGAGAACTTCGAGATGCAATTCTGCGCACTCAAGCTTCTTATCATCAACGTAGTGCTGTACAATATCGGCGATCGCGCCAGCAAAAAGATACTTCAATGGCGGTATTAATCCAAAAACAAATTCGAGGCGTTTTTTCTGGTGTTGCTTTTAGTCGCGATCCGGTTGACAATCTTAATAATTCTGTCGTAATTGAAGCTTTACCGGGAGAAGCTACTCAAGTTGTTTCGGGACAGGTAACACCTCAACAATATCGAGTTTATCTTCCCCAAACTGTCGATGAAGAGTCTCGTATTGAAGGGGAAGGAGATTTAAACTCTGTACAAATATCGGCAAAGTCTTTACTTGAAGATATAGCTTATCTCGTTCGAGATTTAGAAGATTATTATCACGGTATTCCCCAAGATATTGAATGGACTTACGACGGTGAAAAGTTATGGTTATTGCAAGCTCGACCGATTACTACTTTACAACCAATTTGGACGCGCAAAATTGCGGCTGAGGTAATTCCTGGTTTAATTCGTCCTCTTACTTGGTCGATTAATCGTCCTCTTACTTGTGGTGTTTGGGGCGAAATTTTTACTTTGGTTTTGGGAAAACGGGCTAGAGGTTTAAATTTCGATGATACTGCTACTTTACATTACCATCGAGCTTATTTTAATGCTACGCTCCTCGGTAAAATTTTCCGCCGCATGGGACTACCGGAAGAAAGTTTGGAATTTTTGACTAGAGGTGCGAAATTTAGTAAACCACCTTTACTTTCGACAATTAGAAATATTCCTGGTTTAAGGCGTTTATTGGCTAGAGAATGGAATTTAGTCAAAGATTTTGAGCGAGATTACCAGAAGTTATTTGCTCCTACTTTAAACGATTTAGACCGAGAAATGCCTTCAGCGATGTCTGAGGAATATTTACTCGAAAGAATTGAAAAGATTTTAGCTGTTTTGCAACGAGCTACTTACTATAGTATTCTTGCTCCTTTAAGTTTGGCAATTCGACAAGCAATTTGGCAAGTTCCGGAAACAGAATTAGATAATTCTCAAACTCCAGAAGTAGCCTCAATGCGATCGCTAGCGCGTTTAGCTGCTGATACTCGTAATTTAATCCCCATCGAACAATTAACCTCAGATAGTTGTCCCTCTGTGTTTGCGGCGATCGCGGAAATGCCCGATGGCGAAAATGTGTTAGAACAGTTTCAACAATGGCTCGATCGCTATGGCTATCTTAGTGATGTTGCTACCGATATTGCCATCCCTCGTTGGAAAGAAAATCCTCGTCCAGTACGAGAAATTTTCGCACAATGTCTGCTGAATGAACAACGGCGATCGCAACTCGAACAAGATCGAGATTTACCAGATTCTCCCGCTTTAACCACCAGTTTTGTCCAAAAACGTCTTAATCTTAAAGGTAGTTCCGGTGAAGTTTATTCACAACTTTTAGCTCATCTACGTTGGAGTTTTGTCGCTTTAGAAAAAATGTGGTTAGAAGCCAATTTATTAACTACTGAAGGAGATATCTTTTTCCTGAAAATATCCGAAATTCGCCGCTTAATTTTAGACGCAGATCCCCAATTAACCCAACGCTTATCGGAGATAATTACTAATAGAAAAAATCTCTTCACAGAAGACAAAAAATTAACTAATATTCCCTACGTTATTTATGGAAATCCACCTGCAAGAAACATCATGCTTGCTGCTTCCCAAAATCCTTCTCAACAACGCTTACAAGGTATCGCTGCTAGTCCCGGAATAGCTGAAGGTAGAGTCAAAATCTTGCGTAACCTGCAAGAAATAGGAAATATTAACGAAACAACAATTTTAGTAGTTCCTTATACAGACTCCGGATGGTCGCCCGTGCTAGCAAGTGCAGGTGGTTTAATTGCCGAAGTTGGTGGTAGACTATCTCATGGCGCGATCGTTGCCAGAGAATATGGTATTCCCGCAATTATGGACGTTCATAATGCTACCAATTTATTACAAAATAATCAGCGAGTGCGTATTGACGGACAAGCAGGAATTGTCGAAATTTTAACTGATTGAAATTAGTAGTTATAATTTCCCACCACAACGTACTAAGAAACAATACATATCATTATGTCTACCAGTCTCAGCAGAGGAAAGAGGAGTATAACCAGAAAAATCTCTAGAGTTGACTTTTGCACCATTAACAATTAACAACTCTGCTATATCTATATGTCCCCAATAGGCAACTTCATGTAGTGGAGTTTTACCTTGGAATTTCTCATAAGCATTGACATCTGCCCCATTAGCAATTAAAAGTTCAACAACATCGAATCTAGCTATTCTTCCTGATACCGCATCGTGTAACGGGGTATCGCCACCAAGATCGTTACAACGAGCATTAACATCTGCTCCTTGATTAATTAGTATTTCTGCTATATTCAAACAGTTATAGCCAACCGCTATATGCAATGGTGTTCCATGTCGAGTTTTACCGTCTCCATCAAAAATCAGATTACCTCTAGCTACTACATTCAACTCTGCACCACGTTCAATTAAGAATTCAACTAACTTATCTGCATCGGAATTAGAAGCAGCAAAATGTAAGGGAGTTCTACCATATTTATCCTGATCATTTACCTCAGCACCACTATCTATTAATAATTGTGCTATTTCTAATTGATTGTTCCAGGCTGCCATCTGCAAGAGCGTTACGTCTCTATAGCCAAGTAAATTAACATTTCCACCTTGTTCTAAATAATCTTGAATTACCTCAATTTTT
The DNA here is from genome assembly GCF_020144665.1 of Oscillatoria salina IIICB1. Lineage (NCBI taxonomy): Bacteria > Bacillati > Cyanobacteriota > Cyanophyceae > Oscillatoriales > Oscillatoriaceae > Oscillatoria > Oscillatoria salina. Next base: position 101,416 of record NZ_JAAHBQ010000008.1, read on the forward strand.
CCGAAAAAAGTAGCCGAGTGTGGATCGAAAACTGCACCACGAGCAAGTAGAAGATTGGCGATTTCGTTATGTTTGCGAATGACTGCTGTATACAATGGGGAAACTTTGTCTTTGTCTTCAAGGTTGTAATTAACATTAGCTCCTCGGTTGATAAGTAGTTCAGCCAGATTGAGAAAATTATGCTGCACGGTTAACATTAAAGGAGTTGCCCCTTGATTATCTTCTAAGTCGATATCTGTTCCGTTATCTAGATATTTGATAATCGCCTCAACATTTTCATTTAAGACTGCTTTATGTATTCCCCTAGCAGATTTAAGTTCGCTGAGAATTAAATGGATTACAAGAATAGTAAGTCCAAACCAGAATAAATCTTCTTCCGAATGGACTCTAAATACTCCGATGAGAATGTATAAAGCAAATAAACACTCTTTCCAATAAGTTTTAAAATCTTTAGCATTAAACATATTTTGAGTAGCCTTAAAGGGCTGACTACAAACTTAAACTTCAAGGTGAGCATTGCCCACCTTAACCAATTATCGCAGCAAAAAACGATCTAAATTTGGCACATCTACCCAAGAATTATTTTCGTGCGATTGATGAGTTAAATCCATTAATAACTGTGAATAAACTCCTTCTCGCAATGAAGGTGTTAAAGACTTTCCTGCATCGATCGCTTCTACCCAATGATTAACTATACGAATAAAAGGTGCTAAACGTCCATCTGTATAAACATGGCTAAAAGCGAGATGTTTCGGTATCGCTACTTCAGCTAAGGATTTACCTGCGGGTGCAGCAAATAAACGAAAACCGTGAACGTAATCTTTGAGATTATCGCTACCTAAGACTAAAGTACCATCAGATCCATAAATTTCAACCCAATGTCCGCGTCCGTTATAAGTTACTGAACTAATTGATAACTGACAAGGCGTACCATCAGCTAATTCCATCATTAGCATACAGGTATCGTCAGCATCCACAGGCTTTAATTTCCCATTATCTTTGGGATCTGGACGTTCGGGAATAGCAGTAAAAAGTTTCGCAGATAAACGCTTGACAGGACCGAACAACCAGTGGATATAATCAAAACTGTGGGAAGCAACTGCACCCAAAGCACCGCCACCCATATCTTTCCGAGAATACCAATTCCAGGGGCGATCGCTGTTAGCGCGACTGGTAACAATCCAGTCAATTTTTATGAAGCGTTTATTGCCAACATAATTCTCAGCGAGGTATTCTGCAAGTAACTGCCATGCGGGAACAAAGCGAAATTCAAAATCGGCGATCGCCACTAAGCCTTTTTTCTCTGCTAGCTGATATAGTTCTTTTGTCTGGTTCACATTCATTGTCATGGGCTTTTCTAGCAATAAATGTTTCCCAGCCTCTAAAACTTTTTTTCCCATTTCGTAGTGTAAAAATGGCGGTGTGGAAACACTAACTGCATCCACGTCTGGTAAGGAAAGAATTGTTTCGAGATTGTCAGCCGCGTGAGGAATGTCATTTTCCGCCGCAATTTGCTTGGCTTTCCCTATATCCCGGTTATAAATAGCTACTGGTTTGGTGCGAGGATGCTCTTGGAAGCCCGGTAAGTGAATTTTTTGTCCAAACCCTGTTCCGACTACTGCTACGCCCAGAGGTGATTTTTCGCTAACGTTGTTACTAGAGGATGCCACGGTTGAAAAACTCATAAAGATTTAGTCTTGGAGATGCGATCGCTGTTTGCTGTTAAATGGTATCAAGACGAACAGACTTTAACCAAGAGACTCGATCACAAAAAGCGAATTGTCAACGGATAACGATAAAACTCTCCTTTATTGGCTTTGACTGCGGCAAAAA